>NZ_LOHE01000067.1 GCF_001559865.1 Abyssisolibacter fermentans | reverse complement strand
AAGAACAGAAATCGAAAGAGGTCAAGTATTAGCAAAACCAGGAACAATAACACCACATACAAAATTCATGGCAGAGATATATGTATTAACAAAAGAAGAAGGTGGAAGACATACACCATTCTTTAATGGATACAGACCACAATTATATTTCAGAACAACAGACGTAACAGGAGCAATAGATTTAGCTGAAGGCGTAGAAATGTGTATGCCTGGAGACAATGCAACATTAAAAGTTGAATTAATCACACCAGTAGCAATGGAAAAAGGATTAAAGTTCGCTATTCGTGAGGGTGGAAGAACAGTTGGTGCTGGAGTTGTTAGTGAGATTATAGAATAATTAAATTAAATAAAAAAAGAAGGGGATATACCTCTTCTTTTTTTTGAAAAGTACACTTTTGTAGCGAAAAATATATATTTATTAATTTTGTGATTATATAACATATGAATTGTAAAAAATAACATATGAAAAAAAATAAAAAAAAATATAAAAAGACTTGTATTTCAGATTGATTTAATGTAAAATATAAGGGTGTGCTACTGACATGCGATGAGGCAAAAGGTTGCTGTTCGTTGATAAAACAGGGAATTTTTGCTGAGAATGTTCAATTATAAATTGGGCGATTGGATTGGCTGATTTAATTATCACTACAAAACACACGGATAAGTGTATCGGCTATCCCATGTCGTATGTAGAACTAAAACATGCGATAGAAGGAGGGAATTACTAATGGCAAATGGAGTTAATGTGAAGCAGAAAATAAGAATTAGACTTAAGGCATATGATCATAAAATTCTTGATGTATCAGCACAAAAGATTGTTGAAACTGCAAAGAGAACAGGAGCAAAGGTATCAGGACCTGTACCACTACCAACAGAAAAGCAAATTATTACAATCTTAAGAGCGGTTCACAAATACAAAGACTCAAGAGAGCAGTTTGAACAAAGAACACATAAGAGATTAATAGATATCTTAAGTCCTACTTCAAAAACTGTTGAATCATTAATGAGATTAAACTTACCTGCTGGAGTAGATATTGAAATCAAGCTATAAGCTGAGCTATACACTCTGCTTAGTATGATTGTATAATTATACAATCCGCTGTAAGATAATAGGAGGTGTAAAGATGAAAGGAATTTTAGGTAAAAAAATAGGAATGACTCAAATATTTGACGAACATGGAGTTGTTACTCCGGTTACAGTAGTTGAAGCAGGACCACTTACTGTATATCAAAAGAAAACTAACGAGATAGATGGTTATACAGCTATACAAGTTGGATTTGGGAGTATAAAAGAGAAAAAAGTTAACAAACCACTTAAAGGACATTTTGAAAAAGTTGACAAAGAATACAGAAAGTATTTGAGAGAATTTAGAGTTGATAATATAGATGACTACGAGGTTGGACAAATATTGAAAGCTGATATTTTTGCAGCTGGAGATAAAATTGATGTTATTGGAACATCTAAAGGTAAGGGTACACAAGGTACAATCAAGAGATATAATCACTCAAGAGGTCCTGAGACTCATGGTTCTAAATATCATAGAGCTGCTGGATCATTAGGTGCATCTGCACATCCTTCAAGAGTTTTTAAAGGCATGAAAATGGCTGGACATATGGGTAATGAAAGAGTAACAGTCCAAAACTTAGAGGTAGTAAAGGTAGATGTAGAGAAAAATCTATTATTAATAAAAGGTGCCGTACCAGGACCTAAAGGTGGATTTTTAGTACTAAAAGAAAGTGTGAAGGTTTCAAAATAAGCTTCGTAGAAAGGAGGATATAGAATGCCAAAAGTAGCTTTATATAATATTTCAGGCCAACAAATAGGTGATATAGAATTGAATGATAATGTGTTTGGTATAGAAGTGAACCAACATGTTTTATATGAAGCTGTTAAAAACCAGCTTGCTAATAAGAGACAAGGAACTCAATCAGCAAAAACAAGAGCAGAAGTACGTGGTGGAGGAAGAAAGCCATGGAGACAAAAAGGTACTGGTAGAGCTCGTGCTGGTAGTATAAGACAGCCAAACTGGGTAGGAGGAGGAGTTGTATTTGCTCCTAAACCAAGGGATTATTCTTATAGTATTCCTAAAAAAGTAAAAAGATTAGCTATGAAGTCTGCTTTAAGTTCAAAGGTTCAAGAAAATGAAATAGTAGTATTAGACGAATTGAAAATGGAGCAGCCTAAAACTAAAGATATGGTTAATATCTTAAAGAATTTTGACGTAAAGAGAAAAGCACTTATAGTAATGCAGGAAAAAGATGAAAATATTTTAAAATCAGTAAACAATATTCCAGGTGTAGAAACTGCATTAGTTAATACATTGAATGTTTATGATATCTTAAAATATGACATGTTTATTATTACTAAAGATGCAGCAAGAAAAGTTGAGGAGGTGTATGCATAATGAAAAGCCCTTATGACATTATAAGAAAGCCAATAGTATCAGAGCAAAGTATGGATGAAATGGCAGATAGAAAGTACACCTTTGTTGTTGACAAGAGAGCGAATAAGTCTGAAATCAAAAAGGCGATAGAACAAATTTTTGATGTAAGTGTTGAAAAAGTAAATACTATGAATATGAATGGTAAGCTTAAAAGAATGGGTAGAAATATTGGTAGAAGACCAAGTTGGAAAAAAGCTATTATTAAATTAACAGATGATAGCAAAACTATCGAATTCTTTGAAGGAATGTAGTTAATCATATAGATAAGTTTAAAGAAGGAGGGAAAGACTGTGGGTATCAAAAAGTTCAAGCCTACTTCGCCAGCTGTTAGGCATATGACTGTTTCTACTTTTGAAGAAATAACAAAAAAAGAGCCAGAAAAGTCGTTACTTACAAAGTTAAAGAAAAACGCTGGGAGAAATGTACGTGGTAAAATAACAGTTCGTCATAAAGGCGGAGGAGCAAAAAGAAAATATAGAATCATTGATTTCAAGAGAAACAAAGACGATATACCTGGCACAGTGGTTGCGATAGAATATGATCCTAATAGATCAGCAAACATAGCACTTATAAACTATGCTGATGGTGAAAAAAGATATATTATAGCTCCAAACAAATTAGAGGTTGGAACTGTAATTATGTCAGGAGTAAATGCTGATATAAAAGTAGGTAATGCATTACCACTTAAAAACATACCAGTAGGTACTACTATTCACAACATTGAAATGAAGGTTGGTAAAGGTGGTCAACTTGTTAGATCAGCAGGAAATCAAGCTCAACTTATGGCTAAAGAAGGTGACTATGCTCAAGTAAGACTTCCATCAGGAGAAGTTAGAATGATTAGAATTGAGTGTAGAGCTACTATTGGTCAAGTTGGAAATACTGATCATGAGAATATCACAATAGGTAAAGCTGGAAGAAAGAGACATATGGGAATTAGACCAACGGTTAGAGGTAGTGTAATGAACCCTAATGACCATCCACATGGTGGTGGAGAAGGTAGAGCTCCTGTAGGTAGACCAAGTCCTGTTACTCCTTGGGGTAAACCGGCATTAGGATACAAAACTCGTAAGAAAAATAAGAAATCAGATAAATTTATAATTAAGAGTAGAAAGAAAAAATAGGCTTTCGTAATTTAATTAATAGCAAATCCGGTTCGAAAGGAGGAGCCTTAAATGAGTAGATCAGTAAAAAAAGGTCCATTTTGTGATGATCATTTGTTAAAGAAAGTAGAACAATTAAATGAAGTAAACGAAAAAAAGGTAATAAAAACATGGTCACGTAGATCAACTATTTTTCCACAAATGATAGGTCATACATTAGCTGTTCATGACGGAAGAAAGCACGTGCCTGTATATATAACTGAAGACATGGTAGGACATAAGTTGGGAGAATTTGCACCAACTAGAACATATCGAGGCCATGTAGGAAAAAATGAAAAATCAAGTTCTGTAAAATAAATTATTTAGCGATATAATAGTCAATAAGGAGGGATATGAGTGGAAGCTAAAGCTATTGCAAAACATGTCCGTATTTCACCTAGAAAAGTGCAATTAGCTGCTGATTTAGTAAGAGGTAAGAGTGTTATGGAAGCTGTTGCTATACTTAAATACATGCCAAATAAAGGAGCTGCTGTTTTAGGTAAAGTAGTTAAATCAGCACTAGCAAATGCAGAAAACAACTTTGATTTAGATAGAGACAATTTATATGTTGCTGAGGCATATGCGAATCAAGGACCAACCCTAAAAAGATTTAGACCAAGAGCACAAGGTAGAGCTTTTCAAATTAGAAAGAGAACTAGTCATGTTGGCGTTGTGCTTAAAGAAAGAGAGTAGGAAAAGGAGGGGAAAAAATGGGTCAAAAAGTTAATCCGCATGGGTTAAGAGTTGGAGTGATAAGAGACTGGGATTCAAGATGGTATGCTAAGAAAAAAGATTTTGCAGACCTTCTAATTGAAGACCATAAAATAAGAACTTATGTAAAGAAAAAATTATTTTTGTCAGGAATAGCAAAAACTGAAATAGAGAGATCTGCAAAAAGAGTTAAATTAAATATCTTCACTGCTAAACCTGGAATGGTTATTGGAAAAGGTGGATCAGGTGTAGAGCAATTAAGAAAAGATATAGAAAAAATGACTGGCAAAAAAGTATCATTGAACGTTGAAGAAATAAAAATACCTGAAGTTAATGCACAATTAGTTGCAGAAAATATTGCTTCTCAATTAGAGAGAAGAGTATCTTTCAGAAGAGCAATGAAACAATCAATTCAGAGATCTATGAGAGCTGGAGCTAAAGGTATTAAAACATCTGTATCCGGAAGACTTGGTGGAGCAGATATGGCAAGAACAGAAGGATATAGTGAAGGAAATATTCCATTACAAACATTAAGAGCTGATATAGGATATGGTTTCACTGAAGCAAATACAACATATGGGAAAATCGGTGTAAAAGTATGGATATATAAAGGTGAAGTTCTACCAACAAAAGGAGAACAAACTGGTAAAAAAGTAAAAAAGTAAGAGCTGCAGGAAGGAGGAATATCTATGTTAATGCCTAAAAGAGTAAAACGTCGTAAAGTTCATAGAGGAAGAATGACAGGTAAGGCAACTCGTGGTACAAAGGTGACTTATGGAGAGTTTGGTTTACAGGCATTAGAGCCTGCTTGGATAACATCTAATCAAATAGAGGCTGCCAGAAGAGCAATGACAAGGCATGTAAAAAGAGGTGGAAAGATATGGATTAAAATCTTTCCAGATAAGCCAGTAACTCAAAAGCCTGCTGAAACTCGTATGGGTAAAGGTAAAGGTTCACCAGAGTACTGGGTAGCTGTTGTTAAACCGGGTAGAGTAGTATTCGAAATGGCTGGAATTGAAGAGGAAGTAGCTAGAGAAGCTATGAGACTTGCTGCAAATAAGTTACCAATCAAATGTAAATTTGTAGTAAGAGAAGACCTAACTGAAAAGGGTGGTGAAGCTAATGAAAGCTAGTGAATTAAGAGAGCTGACTGCTCAAGAGTTAGATTTAAAAGTAACAGAATCTAAAACGGAACTTTTTAATTTAAGGTTTCAACTAGCTACAGGACAGCTTGATAATCCTATGAGAATAAAAGCTGTAAGAAAAGATATTGCAAGACTAAAAACTATTATTAGAGAGCGCGAATTGAATTTAAATAACAAATAGATTGCGTTATAGCTTCAGAAAGGAGGGCTATTTGAGATATGGAAAGAGGCAATAGAAAAGTAAGAATTGGCCGTGTAGTTAGCAACAAAATGGATAAAACTGCTGTTGTTGCTGTTGAAACCTTTGTTTCTCACCCTTTATATGGAAAACAAGTTAAGAGAACTACAAAATTCAAAGCTCATGATGAAAATAATGCTTGCACAATTGGTGACAAAGTAAGAATAATGGAAACAAGACCATTAAGCAAACAAAAAAGATGGCGTTTGGTTGAAATTGTTGAGAAAGCAAAATAATTAATGCAGTTATTCGAAGGGAGGGTAACAAATGATCCAAGCGGAAACTCGTCTTAAAGTAGCTGATAATTCAGGCGCTAAAGAGTTGTTATGTATAAAAGTACTTGGTGGCTCAAGAAGAAAATATGCTACCGTTGGAGATATAATCGTATGTTCAGTTAAAAACGCAACACCAGGAGGTGTTGTTAAAAAGGGGCAAGTTGTAAAAGCAGTTATAGTAAGAACTGTAAACCCTGTTAGAAGAAACGATGGAAGCTATATTAATTTTGATGAAAATGCTGCAGTAATCATAAAAGATGACAAAACACCAGTAGGAACACGTATATTTGGCCCTGTTACTAGAGAGTTAAGACAAGGTAATTTCATGAAAATAATATCATTGGCACCTGAAGTGTTATAGAAGGAGGTGTAATAATGCACATAAAGAAAGGCGATACAGTTGTAAAGATAACAGGTAAAGATGCAGGTAAAGTAGGTAAGGTTTTAGGAGCTATACCTAAAAGTAATAAGGTTATTGTTGAAGGAGTGAATATGCTTACAAAGCATAAGAAAGCCTCTCAAAAAGTTCAACAAGGTGGAATTATACACCAAGAAGGACCAGTAGATGCATCAAATGTTATGTATTATTGTAATAAAGATAAACAAGGTGTAAGAATAAAACATAAAGTGCTTGAAAATGGTCAAAAGGTTAGAATTTGTGCTAAATGTGGCGAAGTTCTAGACTAGAGCTACTGTAGAAAGGAGGCAAGCGAAAGTGGCATCGAGACTTAAAGAAAGATATAAAAGCGAGATAATTCCGGCATTAATGGAAAAATTTAAATATCAAAATGTAATGCAAGTTCCAAAACTAGAAAAAGTGGTTGTAAATATGGGACTTGGAGAAGCTAAAGATAATCCGAAAATTTTAGAAACAGCTGTTGAGGAAATGGGTATTATAACTGGTCAAAAACCAGTTATCACTAAGGCTAAAAAGTCAGTTTCAAACTTCAAACTTAGAGCTGGTATGCCAATAGGATGCAAAACAACATTAAGAGGAGAAAAAATGTATGACTTCTTAGATAAGTTAGTGTCAGTTGCATTACCAAGAGTTAGAGATTTTAGAGGTGTTTCTTCTACTGCTTTTGATGGAAGAGGAAACTATGCACTAGGTATAAGAGAACAACTTATTTTCCCAGAAATTGAATATGATAAAATTGATAAAATTAAGGGAATGGACATAATTATAGTAACTACAGCTGAAACAGACGAGGAAGCTAGAGAATTTTTAAGACTTATGGGAATGCCCTTTAAAAAGTAGAAGGAGGTATACTTGTGGCTAAGAAATCGATGAAGGTTAAGCAACAAAGAGAACCTAAATTTAGTACAAGAAGCTATTCAAGATGTAGAATATGCGGAAGACCACATGCTTATTTAAGAAAATTTGGCATTTGCCGTATTTGCTTTAGGGAACTAGCATATAAGGGTGAGATACCAGGAGTTAAAAAAGCGAGTTGGTAATATTTAGGTAAATGGAAGGAGGTAGCTCTAATGGTTATGACTGATCCAATTGCTGATATGTTGACTAGAATCAGAAATGCAAATAACGCGAGGCATCAAAATGTAGATGTTCCTGCTTCTAACATAAAGAAAAGCATAGTTGACATATTATTGGAAGAAGGATATGTAAGAGGTTGTGATTTAATAGAAGATGACAAGCAAGGAATAATTAGAATCAAACTTAAGTATACAAGTGACAAAGAAAAAGTTATATCTGGAATTAAAAGAATATCAAAGCCAGGCTTAAGAGTTTATGCAAAGAAAAATGAAATTCCTAAGGTTTTAGGTGGACTTGGAATCGCAATATTGTCTACATCAAAAGGAATTATGACAGATAAAAATGCAAGAAAAAATAATGTTGGTGGAGAAGTTATCTGCTACGTTTGGTAATAGATTTTATGTTATACTAGGAAACAGGAGGTGCAATCATGTCAAGAATAGGTTTGAAGCCAATAGATATACCTGCTGGAGTTGAAATTAAATTAGATGAAAAAAATCATTTAATAGTAAAAGGACCAAAAGGACAGCTAGAACAACAAATTGATAGAGACATGAAAATTGAAATTCAAGATAATGTTATAAATGTTGTTAGACCATCTGAAATCAAAAGACATAAGTCTCTACATGGATTAACTAGAAGTCTTATAGCTAACATGATTGAAGGAGTTACTAAAGGTTATGAAAAAACTCTTGAAATAGTTGGCGTTGGATATCGTGCTGCAAAGCAAGGTAAAAAATTGGTTCTTAATTTAGGTTTTTCGCATCCAGTTGAAATGGAAGACCCTGAAGGTATTGAAGTCGAGGTACCAGCTAACAATAAAATAGTTGTTAAAGGTATAGATAAGCAAAAAATAGGAAATTACGCTGCTGTCATTAGAGATTGGAGAAAACCTGAACCATATAAAGGTAAAGGAATTAGATATGCAGGAGAACAAGTAAGACGTAAGGAAGGAAAGACTGCTAAGTAGAAAGGAGTGAAAAAGGATGCTTAAAAAAGTTAATAAGAATGAAAAAAGAAAAAAAAGGCATTTAAGAAGCAAGGCAATAGGAACTCCTGAGAGACCAAGACTTAATGTATTTAGAAGCCTAAAACATATTTATGCACAGGTTATAGATGATAAAACAGGTAAAACTATAGTTTCTGCATCTACTTTAGATAAAGAAGTTGCAGAAAAAGTTAATGGCACAGGAAACAAAGAAGCAGCAAGAATTATTGGTAAGATAGTAGGAGAAAGAGCAAAAGAAAAAGGAATAGAAGCTGTAGTATTTGATAGAGGCGGCTATTTATACCATGGAAGAGTTAAGGAACTTGCAGATGGTGCAAGAGAAGCAGGACTTCGATTTTAAAAAGGAGGGAAATAGATGCGCCGTGAATTAATAGATGCAAGCCAATTAGACTTAAAAGAGCAGGTTGTTAATATAAATCGTGTTACTAAAGTTGTTAAAGGTGGTAGAAACTTTAGATTTAGTGCTTTAGTAGTTGTTGGAGATGAAAATGGTTATGTTGGAGTTGGAATGGCTAAAGCTATAGAGATTCCAGATGCTATAAGAAAAGCTATACAAAATGCTAAAAAACACGTTATAAAAATACCTTTACTTGGAACTACAATTCCTCACGAAATAATTGGAAATTTTGGATCAGGTAGCGTATTATTAAAACCTGCTCCAGAAGGTACAGGAGTAATTGCAGGAGGTCCAGTACGTGCTATACTTGAGCTTGCGGGAGTAAAAGATATTAGAACTAAATCATTAGGATCAAACAATCCAAGAAACATGCTAAATGCCGTTATTAACGGTTTAGCAGAGCTAAAAACTGCAGAAGAAGTTGCAAAACTTAGAGGAAAATCTGTAGAAGAGATCATGAGTTAGGGGGGAAATACCTTGGCTACTATTAAAGTAAAATTAACTAGAAGCAAAATTGGAAGAATAGAAAAGCAAAAAAGAACTATTGAAGCATTAGGTCTAAAGAAGATAGGACAGATTGTTGAACATGAAGATAATGCTCAGATTAGAGGAATGATTAAAAAAGTAAACCACATGGTTGAAATAGTAGAATAATTTTCGATATGAACATAAAGGAGGTGCAGCTGCTATGAAACTACATCAATTAAAACCTAATCCAGGGACTACAAAAAATCGAAAAAGATTAGGTAGAGGTACCGCAACTGGTCAAGGTAAAACAGCTGGTAGAGGTCAAGATGGCCAGAAATCAAGATCAGGTGGTGGGGTAAGACCTGGGTTTGAAGGTGGTCAAATGCCTTTAGCAAGAAGACTTCCAAAAAGAGGCTTTAAGAACATTTTTGCTAAAAAGTATGTTATTGTCAATATTAGTGACTTAAATAGATTTGAAGATAATACAGAAGTTACTCCAGAGCTATTACTTGAAACTGGAATACTAAAGAAACTTGAAGATGGTGTGAAAGTGTTAGGTAATGGTGAATTAAACAAAAAATTAACAATAAAAGCCCAAAAGTTTAGTAAAAGTGCATTAGAAAAAATTGAAGCTACTGGGGGAAAGGTAGAGGTGATTTAGTAGATGATATCAACTCTAAGAAATGCTTGGAAAATACCAGATTTAAGAAAAAGAATGCTATTTACATTAGCGATGTTATTTATTTTTAGATTAGGTGCTAATATTCCGGCTCCATTTATTGACAAGAAGCTTATTGCTAATTTGTTTAATACTGATTCTGGCTCAGTTTTGGAGCTTTTCAACTTAATGTCAGGTGGAGCATTCAAGAGATTTACAATTTTTGCATTAGGAGTTTATCCATATATTACATCATCAATAATTTTTCAGCTTCTAACGATAGCTATACCTAGCTTAGAAAGATTAGCTAAAGAAGGGGAAGCAGGCAGAAAGAAAATTGCACAGTATACTAGATATGGTACAGTTGTATTTGCATTGATTCAAGCAGTAGGTTTAACATTGGGATTATTTAGAAATGCGCTAACAAACAACACATTTTTAGGTAAATTCACAGTAATATTAGTATTAACAGCTGGAACTGCATTCTTAATGTGGTTAGGTGAACAAATAACTGATAAAGGTATTGGTAATGGTATATCATTAATAATCTTTGCTGGTATAGTTACAAAAATACCACAAGATATATATACTGTTTCAACTCTTTATGTAACAGGTGGTATTAGTATAATAGCTTTAATACTATTTGTAGCGTTATTACTTGCTGTTGTAACAGGTGTGGTTGGTATACAAGAAGGACAAAGAAGAATACCAGTACAGTATGCAAAAAGAGTAGTTGGAAGAAAAATGTATGGAGGACAAAGTACACACATACCATTAAAGGTATTAATGGCAGGAGTTATTCCTGTAATATTCTCAACTTCTATACTTCAGTTTCTACCAACATTAACAATGTTCTGGCCTAACTCAGGATTTGCTAATTTTGTTACTGAATACTTTACTATAAGAGGTACTGTAGGAATATGGATTTACAGTTTATTAAACTTTATTTTAATACTAGGATTCACTTATTTCTACACTATGATACAGTTTAATCCAGTAGAGTATTCTAATAATCTTAAACAGTACGGAGGATTTATTCCAGGAATTAGACCAGGAAAACCAACATCAGAGTTTTTAAGCAAGGTGTTAAACAGAATTACCTTTATTGGGGCGGTTGCTCTTGCTCTAATAGCTACAATACCACTACTAGTTAATACCCAATCAGGTATTACGCTTAGCTTTAGTGGAACATCATTACTAATTGTTGTTGGTGTTGCCTTAGAAACTGTTAAGCAAATAGAAGCACAGATGCAAATGAGACATTATAAAGGATTTTTGAAATAATAGCTTGAATACTCCATAGGAGATGATCGTTTTGAGGTTAATATTACTAGGACCACCTGGAGCTGGGAAAGGAACCCAAGCTTCAGGTATAGTAAAAAAATATAATATACCACATATTTCAACTGGTGATATTTTCAGAAAAAATATTAAAGAAGGTACAGAGCTTGGAATTAAAGCAAAAGAGTACATGAATAAAGGCCTTTTGGTACCAGATGAGCTTGTGGTTGCAATAGTAAAGGACAGATTAGTTCAGGATGATTGCAAAAAAGGATTTTTATTAGACGGTTTTCCAAGAACCGTTGCACAAGCAGATGCTTTAGATATTGAGTTAAAAAATTTAAAATATAATTTAGATAAAGTAATTAATATTGAAGTTTCTAAGGATGAATTAATTAAAAGGGCAGTCGGACGCCGTATATGTAAAGAATGCGGCGGGACTTACCATTTAATATTCAATCCTTCAAAAACAGAAGGTGTTTGTGATGAGTGCGGTGGCGAATTATATCAAAGAAAAGATGATAATGAAGAGACCGTTACAAAAAGAATCGAAGAATATCTGAATAAAACACAGCCATTGATTAATTATTATGAAAAGCAAGATAAGATAGTAAATATCGATGGAAAGCAAGATATAGATAAGGTTTATGAAGATATTTTAAAAGCCCTAGGGGGCGAATAGTAATGATAATTTTAAAAAGCGATAGAGAGATACAGAAGCTCAAAAAAGCTGGAGCTATTGTAGCACAGACTCATGAATATCTTAAAAGCTTTATTAAGCCAGGAGTTACTACAAAAGAACTAGATGAAGTTGCAGAGAAATTCATTAGAAAACTTGGTGCAGAGCCTGCATTTAAAGATTATAATGGTTATCCTTCAACTATATGTACTTCAATAAATAATGAAGTAGTACATGGAATACCAGGGTTAAGAAAGTTAAAAGATGGCGATATTATAAGTATAGACATAGGATCGTTAATTGATGGATATTATGGGGATGCGGCTAGAACACATGCAGTTGGTAATGTATCAGATGAGGCTTTAAAACTTATAAATGTTACTGAGAGAAGTTTTTTTGAGGGATTAAAATATGCTAAAGTAGGATATAGATTATCTGATATATCACATGCAATACAAAAGTATGTGGAAGCTAACGGTTTTTCAGTGGTAAGAGATTATGTAGGTCATGGTGTTGGTCAAGAGCTACATGAAGACCCTCAAATACCACATTTTGGACCTCCAGGAAAAGGTCCAAGATTAAAGAAAGGCATGGTGTTGGCAATTGAGCCAATGGTAAATGCTGGCTCATTCCATGTTAGAGTACTTGAAGATAACTGGACAGTTGTCACAGTAGATGGTAAATTATCAGCTCATTATGAAAACACTATAGCTATTACAGATGGAGAACCAGAATTATTAACACTATCGCGAGGTGAAATTAGTGGAAACAACTGATGATATAACAATTGGTCAAGTTGTGATATCTAAAAGAGGAAGAGATAGCGGAAGGTGCTTTGTGGTTTTACAAAAGCTAGATAAAGAATATATTTTGATATGTGATGGAGATTTAAGAAAGCTTGATAGACCAAAGAAGAAAAAAATAAAGCATGTAGGCGTTACAAATACCGTATTAGAAGAACTAAAGAAGAAAATTGTTAAAAATGAAAGAATTAATAATTCTTATATAAGAAAACAATTGGCTACTATTAATGATGGCAGATAGCCAGAAACGGAGGTTAGATAACCTAATGTCCAAAAAAGATGTTATTGAGGTTGAAGGTACAGTTATAGAAGTGTTACCTAATGCTATGTTCAAAGTTAAATTAGAAAACGAACATATAGTATTAGCTCATATATCAGGAAAGCTGAGAATGAATTTTATTAGAATTCTTGCTGGAGACAAAGTTATTTTGGAACTATCTCCATACGACTTGTCAAGAGGAAGAATAACTTGGCGTAATAAGTAGCAAGGAGGGTTTACAATGAAAGTAAGACCATCTGTTAAGAAAATATGTGAAAAATGCAAGATTATTAGAAGAAAAGGCAGAGTTATGGTTATATGTCAAAATCCTAGACATAAACAAAAACAAGGATAAGAGTATGAAATAGAGTACAATTGACATACACAGTTTAGGAGGTGTAAAGTTAATGGCCAGAATTGCAGGTGTAGACTTGCCAAGAGAAAAAAGAGTCGAAATTGGATTGACATATATCTTTGGCATAGGAAAGTCAAGATCGCAAGAAATTATAAAAAAAGCTGGTATAAATCCTGATACACGTATAAAGGATTTAACAGAAGAAGAAGTTGCTAAGTTAAGAAGCATAATTGATGAATTTGCTGTTGAAGGTGATCTAAGAAGAGAAATAGCAATGGATATAAAGAGACTTAAAGAGATTGGATGCTATAGAGGTATTAGACACAGAAGAGGTCTACCAGTAAGAGGACAATCTACTAAGAACAATGCTAGAACAAGAAAAGGTCCTAAAAAACTTTCTAGCAAAAAGAAAAAGAAATAGGAATTGAAAAGGAGGGACTTCTAAGTGGCAGCTAAGAAAAGAAGGAATACCCGTGTAAGAAGAAGAGAGCGTAAAAATATAGAAAAAGGTCAAGCGCATATTCAATCTACATTTAATAATACACTTATTACCTTAACAGACTTAAGAGGTAATACTATATCATGGGCTAGTGCAGGACAGCTTGGATTCAAAGGTTCAAGAAAATCAACTCCTTTTGCTGCACAAGTGGCTGCTGAATCAGCTGCAAAAAAAGCAATGGAACATGGTTTAAAAGCTGTTGAAGTGTATGTTAAAGGTCCAGGATCTGGTAGAGAAGCAGCTATAAGATCATTGCAGGCTACAGGTCTTGAGGTAAGCTTGATTAAGGATGTTACACCTATTCCTCATAACGGTTGTAGACCACCAAAGCGCAGAAGAGTCTAATTAATTATTTCTAGGTGATACTAGAATCAGTTGCCCTCAAGTAAAATATATAAAAAAAGGGAGGGTTATAAATGATAGAAATTGAAAAGCCCAAAATTCAAATGGTTGAAATAAACGAAGATAATACACATGGAAAAATAGTTGTAGAACCTTTGGAAAGAGGTTATGGTACAACACTTGGAAATAGTTTAAGAAGAGTATTATTATCATCATTACCAGGAGCTGCAGTATCATTAATAAGAATTCAAGGGGTATTACATGAATTCTCAGCAGTTCCAGGTGTTTTAGAAGATGTAACAGAGATAATATTAAATATTAAAGCTATTGCTGCAAAAATGTACACAGAAGAACGTACTACTTTGGTAATAGATGAAGTAGGTCCATGTGAAGTTAGAGCTGGAGATATTAAAACAGGTCCAGACGTTGAAATAGTTAATAAGGATTTACTAATTGCAACTATAGAAGAAGGCGGTAAACTATACATGGAGTTGGAAATGGTCAAAGGAAGAGGCTATATTCCAGCTGATAAGAATAAAAAAGAAAACCATACTATTGGTGATATACCTGTGGATTCAATATTTACTCCAGTTAAGAGAGTAAACTTTAAGGTAGAAGATACAAGAGTTGGTCAAGATGCTAACTATGATAAGCTTACTTTAGAAATCTGGACAGATGGAACAATTAAGCCAGATGAAGCAACATCATTAGGAGCTAAAATTATAAATGAGCATTTAAATTTATTCATAGATTTAACTAGTCATGTTAGTGACGTAGAAATCATGGTTGAAAAAGAAGAAGATAAGAAAGAAAAAGTTCTTGAGATGACTATTGAAGAATTAGACTTATCTGTGAGATCCTATAACTGTTTAAAAAGAGCTGGAATCAATACAGTAGAAGAGCTTACTCAAAAGACTGAAGAAGATATGATGAAAGTAAGGAATTTGGGTAAAAAATCTCTAGTTGAGGTTCAAAGAAAATTAGCTGAGTTAAATTTATCTCTAGCTAAAAAAGAAGATTAGAGCTATGATATGAGAAGATAAACTCATATAAGACCGAAGGGAGTGATACGAGAATGGCTAAGTTAAGAAGACTTGGGCGCCCTACTGACCATAGAAAAGCAATGTTAAGAAATTTAACAACTAGCTTGTTACATCATGGTAAAATTGAAACAACAGTGACTAGAGCAAAAGAAACTAAAAGAATGGCGGAAAAGATGATTACTCTTGGTAAAAAAGGTGATTTACATGCTAAACGCCAAGCTTTAGCATATTTATATGATAGAGATGTAGTTAAACTTCTTTTTGAAGAAATTGCACCAAACTATGCTGAAAGAAATGGTGGTTACACTAGGATATTAAAGCTGGGTCCACGTAGAGGAGACGGCTCTGAAATGGTAATTTTAGAATTAGTGTAAGCTAGTTATGGGGATTAAGTTTAATAACTTAGTCCCCTTTGTAGTATAAAGCCAACATTTGTAATCTTTCAAGGAAGGATTTTTTAAGGTTTTGTTGAACGCTTGTTTTTGAAATATATATAAAACAAGTATTCAACGAACTCTTAAACGAAATTATAAAAAGGCGTAAGATGTCCCCAACCTCTATAGGTAGTGGGTACCGATTAGATTTAACAGGCGGTGTGTAATTTTTCGCCTCGTTGAAACGGTGTGTTGCAATTATTACGTAATTGCTTCCGTTGTATAATATAAGGATATACTATTATATAGTTGCTAAAATAAATATATAGCTTGAATTGACTATAGATTTTTGCTAAAATTAAAAACGAAATGATAATTCAAAGCAAAAATTAAAGCTTTGAAAGGTGGGATATCATGAAAGAAGATATAATGATAAAAATTGATAATATAACATTTGAGTATAAAAATGAAGAAGAAAAAGAAGTTAAGGCATTAGATAAAGTTAGCTTAGAAGTAAAACAAGGTGAGTTTATAGCGATATTGGGTCATAATGGTTCAGGAAAATCGACACTAGCAAAACATATGAATGCAATACTTGAACCTACAAGTGGAAAAGTATACGTTAAGGATTTAGATACTTCTGAATATGATAATGTGTGGAATATAAGACAAACAGCGGGAATGGTATTTCAAAACCCTGACAATCAGATAGTTGCTACAATAGTAGAAGAAGACGTAGCCTTTGGCCCTGAAAACCAAGGTGTAGAGCCTAAAGAAATCAGAAAAAGAGTAGATGAAGCTTTAGATATCGTCGAGATGTCAGAATATAAAAGCCATGCTCCACACATGCTCTCTGGAGGGCAAAAACAAAGAATAGCAATAGCAGGGGTATTAGCTATGAACCCAGAGTGTATAATATTTGATGAACCTACTGCAATGCTTGACCCATCCGGTAGAAAAGAAGTTATGAATACAATACAAAAACTGAATAAAGAGCAACAAAAAACTATAGTTTTAATAACACACTATATGGATGAAGCAGTATTAGCTGATAGAGTTGTAGTTATGGAAAAAGGTAAAGTAGTATTAGAAGGTTCTCCTAGAGAAGTATTTAGCCAAGTTGAAAAAATAAAAGGATTAGGATTAGATGTACCACAGGTTACAGAATTAGCTTATAAACTTAGGAAAGAAGGAATAGATATTCCAAGTGATATATTAACTGTTGAAGAGATGGTGGTAAACATATGATGAGTATTATTATAGAAAATTTAACACATATATATAATCCAGAAAGTCCTTTTGAAAGAAAAGCTTTAGATGATGTTAACTTAAAAATAGAAGAAGGACAATTTATAGGATTAATAGGACATACAGGTTCAGGGAAATCTACATTGATACAACATTTAAACGGTTTATTGAAGCCAAGTAGCGGGAAAATATTAATAGATGATATTGATATAACAGATAAAAAAGTTAAGCTAAAAGAGATTAGAAAAAAGGTAGGATTAGTCTTTCAATATCCAGAACATCAGCTTTTTGAAGAAACTATATACAAAGATGTATCTTTTGGTCCTAAAAACATGGGCTTAAGCGAAGAAGAAATAGATAAAAGAGTGAAGGAAGCAATAGATTTAGTCGGGCTTGATTTTGAAGCGGTAAAAGACAGATCACCATTTGAATTAAGCGGAGGTCAGAGAAGAAGAGTAGCTATAGCGGGAGTTATAGCAATGAAACCTAAAATTTTAATATTAGATGAACCAACAGCTGGCTTAGATCCAAAAGGAAGAGATGAAATACTAAATCAAATAAAAGAACTTCACCAAAAACAAGGTATAACAATAATATTAGTTTCACATAGCATGGAAGATGTAGCAAAACTTGTTGATAGATTAATAGTAATGCACAGAGGTAAAGTTGCTATGACAGGTGAGCCAAAAGAAGTGTTTAAACGAGATAAAGAACTAGAAGAAATAGGACTTGGAATTCCTCAGATAACATGTTTTATGAAACAATTTAAAGAAAAAGTAAAAGTTGTAAGAGATGATATAATAACAGTAGATGAAGCTAAAGAAGAAATACTAAAATACTTAAGGAGTAGAAAAGATGCTTAAAGATATAACAATTGGTCAATATTTTCCTGGTGAGACCGTAATCCATAAACTTGATCCAAGAATTAAGATAATAATAACATTTATATTTTTAATAGCTATATTCCTTGTTAATAAATTTCTGCCATATGTTTTTGTTGTTGCCTTTTTAGGTAGTGCAATAGCTTTATCAAAAGTACCAGTTAAATTTATATTTAAAGGGTTAAAGCCATTGTTTGTAATAATTATTATTACATTTTTGATTAATGTATTTATGACTAGAGGGCAAGTTATATATAGCTTAGGACCATTAGATATAACTATAGAAGGTTTAAGACAAGCGACATTTATGGCATTAAGACTTATATTCTTGGTAATAGGCACGTCTCTACTAACGCTAACAACATCACCTATATCACTAACAGATGGTATAGAAAAGCTGTTAAATCCTTTTAAGAGGATAGGCGTACCAGCACATGAACTTGCAATGATGATGACAATAGCATTGAGATTTATACCTACATTATTAGAAGAAACAGATAAAATAATGAAGGCACAAATGGCTAGAGGTGCTGACTTTGAAAGTGGTAATTTATTGGCAAGAGCAAAGAGTTTAGTTCCTTTATTAGTACCACTATTTATAAGTGCGTTTAGACGTGCTGATGAGCTAGCAATGGCAATGGAAGCAAGATGCTATAGAGGTGGAGAAAATAGAACCAGAATGAAGCAATTAAGTATTCATAGACGTGATTACGGTGCTATGGTATTAACCTCACTTTTAGTTGCTGTTATTGTTGTTAGTAGATATGTATATTAAACGGATTATTCTAAGTTATATGAATAATTTGATTAAAAGGTGTGAGAAATCTATAATATGAGAAATGTAAAACTTATTATTGAATACGACGGTACAATGTATAATGGTTGGCAAAAGCAGCCTGATTGCAATACAGTTGAAAGCGAAATAGAAAAAGCTATATATAAAATAACAAAAGCTGAAGTTAAAATATACGGCTCAGGAAGAACTGACCGAGGAGTCCATGCATATGGACAAGTGTGTAATTTTTATACAAACAGTAAAATACCATGTGAAAAAATGAAAATGGGTTTTAACAGTGTATTACCAAAAGATATAGTTATAAAGTATGCAGAAGATATGGATAGTGAATTTCATTCAAGATATCATGCAGTTGGGAAACAATATAGATACAGACTTTATAATGATAGAGTTAGAAGACCATTATTAGAAAATAGAGCATATCATGTATATAAAAAGCTTGATTTAGATAAAATGAAAATAGCAACAAAATACTTTTTAGGAACTCATGATTTCGAGTCATTTATGTCAAAAGGAAGCTCGGCAAAGACTACCATAAGAACAATACATTCTTTAGATATGGTGCATAAAGATGAATACGTTGAATTTAGAATAAAAGGTGATGGTTTTTTATATAACATGGTTAGAATAATAATAGGAACTTTAGTAGATGTAGGGTTAAACAAAAAAGAGCCAGAGGATATAATAAATATAATAGAAGCTAAAGACAGACGCAAAGCAGGAAAATCAGCACCAGCTCATGGATTGTATTTGTATGAGGTGTATTATGAATAAAAATAGTGATAAAACTAAAAACAAGAGTGAGTCATTGTTCTAGGTTTATTTATAAAAAAACTAACTATTTTAATGTTCCTTGAGTATTTAAAAATGTTGTCTATAGAAAAAATTCTTGAGACAGTATTCTTATGTCGATATATATAAAATAAATCATAATTTCGTTTTTGCTGGTTATTTGAGGCATAGTAGATATATAAGTATAATGAATATTGCTAATGTTTTATTTTTCATCAATGTACTTTTATCAATGATTTTAGTTTTACATTATTTAATTTGTTTAATATTTTTAAGCATATCTTTTATAAATATATGACTGTTTGCCAAGATATCTTCAGCTATATATTTTGGGAAAAGTGATTTTAAAGAATCACCATAAGCCTCACCATCCATGGGTTTTTTAAATTTTATAACTGAATATGTTTCATTATAGTTTTTTTTCATTTTTACAACTACTGGATTGCTACCGCTTGATCTAGAATGATATTGACTATAATAAATTTCATAGGCATAGTACATATAAACATAATATCTATTAAGCCTCTTTCTGACTTCAAAAACCTTATGAGCTTCATACATTTTATATATTTTGCTATATTCTTCTGGAGGAAACATTTCTTCTCTTATATATTTTAGAAAAGCATCCTCCATAGCGGGTTCGTAATTAACTATTTTTGTTGGTTTTTTGAAGAGTATAAAATATACTAAGGTAAAAGTAATAAAGAGTATGATTAATGTTGTAATTTTTTTATGTTTCATGTCATCATCCTTCTAATAAAATAAATAGCAATACTAAAACATAATAACATAAATAGGAAAAAAAGTAAAATAAAATCCTTGTTAATACTTAAAATTTAATGATTTCATTGAATACATATTAATAGCAAGTTGTTATTTACTATATTTGTGGAATTATATTTCTAAAACAAATTAATGTAGATAGATTACAAATTTATTATCAAAGAGACTTGACACACAAGGTTGATTGTATTACAATAAAAAGAGTATGGATAATAAAAAACCACTAGCCCCGGTTTTTTAAAATATACGAACGTTGCAACAAGGAGGGAAAATGATGAAGAGTTTTATTGCAAAGCCGCAAGAAATAGAAAGAAAATGGTATGTAGTAGACGCTGAAGGTAAAAGACTTGGTAGATTAGCAAGTGAAGTTGCGAAAATATTAAGAGGTAAAAACAAGCCTATATATACTCCACATGTTGATACTGGAGATTTTGTTATAATCATAAATGCAGAAAAAGTTGAATTAACAGGTAAAAAGTTAGACCAAAAACTATATAGATATCATACAGGACATCCTGGTGGATTAAAAGAGGTACCTTACAAAAATTTAATGCAAAACAAACCAGAATTTGTTATAGAACATGCTGTTAAGGGAATGCTTCCAAAGAACAGCTTAGGTAGAAAAATGATTAAAAAGCTTAAGGTTTATAGAGGAACTGAACACAAACATGAAGCTCAAAAACCTGAAGTTTTAGATATATAGTTCAGGAAGGGAGGACTGTAAGTGGCTAACGTACAATATTATGGAACAGGAAGAAGAAAGAAATCTATAGCTAGAGTTAGATTAATTCCTGGAACAGGAGTTATAACTATAAATAACAGAGATATAGAGGAATATTTTGACTATGAAACATTAAGAGTTAAGGTTAGAGAACCATTAGCTATTACTGATACTTTAGGAAGATATGATATTTTAGTAAAAGTTGAGGGTGGTGGCTATACAGGTCAAGCTGGAGCTATTAGACACGGTATTTCAAGAGCTTTATTAAAAGTTGATGATGAGTTAAGATCTACTTTAAAGAAAGCTGGAATGTTAACAAGAGATTCAAGAATGAAAGAAAGAAAGAAATATGGTTTAAAGAAAGCAAGAAGAGCTCCTCAATTTTCAAAGAGATAATATTATTAAAAAATATAAACCCTCAAACATTGAAGTTTGGGGGTTTTATTTTTTTACATAATAAGAAAGCTCAATTTTTCAAGTGAAAGTTCAAAAAAATGTTGTAAATATATGTTGTAATTGCCGACTAGGATTTTCAGAGTAAATCTCTGAGGGATATGTAGCTCATCGTTTTATTATTGAAGCCATACAAGACATTTTTTTTACTCGGAGATGCCTATATTTTTCTGATTGTATGAGGATGAAAAAATATAGGCATCAATGTCGTGGTCAAAAAATGTCATGTAGCTTCTATTGGGATTGTTGGTAGTATATCTTTAGGGTAAAGCGTTGTGAGTACAATGAAGAAAAATAGTGATAAGAATAACTCATTGGTGTAGGCAAACATCTGATAATCTTTGCTGGTTCAGTAAAGAGGGAGTTTAAAAACATTGAATAAAAGCGTTGAGTAAACTCCCTCTCAAATTCACCGACAAAGAAACATCAGATGCTTGCCTAGTTACTATATTGGTTGTAGTGTTTATTTTTAATACAAAGCTTTGCTAGCCTTTTTTTATGCCTTTTTTAAACAGTATTAGTGTAAAATTAACATTGAATAAAAGGGTTTGTAAGATGAATGTAGAAATATAATGATGTGGATATGAGTTTGATAAATGTAGATAATGTCTATAATGTGAAACTAAAACAGAAATAAATAGTTAAATATTTAATAATTAGAAAAGTTATTGTATATATTTTGAGACATTCGATTGCTACTCATTTATTAGAAGGAGAAACAGATTTGAGATATATACAAAACTTTTAGGGCTGAATAGTTCTAAAATAACTGAGATATATACACATGTAATTAATAAGAGTTTAAGTAATATTAAGAGTCCATTAGATAATATATAAGAGGTATTTGCGAAATTCAGTTCGCAAATACCACCAAATTTGGGTAATAGTTAGAACTAATATACGGAGATTTAAAAGTTATATGACATGCCTACCAGGCTATAAAAACCTACTACAGCATGATGAAAAGGAGGTATAAAGAGTCGTGTTAGTATTAAATGGAGGTTCATACTATCCAGAGTCTAGAAAAATTGATGAAGAGTGGATTCAACTTATAAGTAAAAAAGACTTAATAGGATTTGTTCCGGCAGCTACAGTTAGATCAGAAAAAGAGTATTTCCATTTCTTCAGAAATCAAATGGCGAATTATGAGTTAACTAATATTCCTTCTATAGATTTATATAATGATTGGGAAATTGCTATTAGGGCTAAGGTTATTTTTATTGCAGGTGGTAATACATATAAATTAATGAATATTATGAATACATCAGGTTTTTCGATGTTTATATCAAAGAAGTATAAAGAAAAGATAATTGTAGGTAATAGTGCTGGAGCGGTAGTATTTGGTGAAGATATAAAAACAGCAAATAGTGATGATATTATTGGAATGAGGGATACTAAAGGGTTAGGATTAGTTAAATATTCTATATGTCCCCATTATACTAAAGATAAATATACTAGGCTAAAGAATATATCATTAAAGTTAAATAAAAAAGTTATAGGACTACCAGAAAAATCTGCAATAGTAATAGATAAAAAAGGCGAAAGAGTAATTAATGATATAGAAATAATAAGTCCAATTTAGACTAAAAGTTTATCAGATAAAGGGTTATGTACAGGTATTTTCCATAGGGCACATCATATAACAAAACATTTGCACAAGGTTTGTGCGTGGGTCATAAAGCCTTTTGGGACATGCCCTCACACATTCCTCAACCTAAGCGTAGTAGCGCCACTCGGCACATTAGCCCTTATCAGGGCATGAGCACCTTCGTTCTAAGGTTGAGAAACGTCGCAAAGCCGGAACGTTAGGTGCAATAGTCGCTATCGAGGTATTTCTTTTGGGTCTTATTATTTGGTTAAGAGTTATTAAGTTTTAAAAATAATAAGCTGATGTCTATTATATAATGTGACAACATTTCAACAAGGAGGCAGAGATGATTAAAGAATTTATATTTGATAATTGGGATAACAAAATTTCAGAAAAAACTAAAATATATAGATATGTAACATTAGATCAATTTTTATCAATGGTAGAAAATAAAACTAATTATTTTAAAAGACTTTCAGCATGGGATGATACTTGGGAAGCACCAAGCAGAAATATTCCAACTGAACATGAAGACGGAAGACTTGAATATGCTTCGTATTCAATTAGCCAAGATTTTTTTGGACAGTGTTGGACATTGAAAGAAGAATCTGATGCAATGTGGAGAATATACTCTTTGGATAATAAAGGGTTAAGAATTTCTACTTCAATTGAGAAACTTAAGATGATAGAAGGGATAAATCGCTTGTATTGTGGTAAAGTATATTACTATGATAAATTGATTGAAGGTTTAGAGTTTACAAAAACTAAGGGAAAGGAAGCGTTTTTTAGAGAGGGAATTATAAAAAGACATGCATTTAATCATGAAGAAGAGATTAGATTTTTGACTATTAATCAAGAACCTTTTGTTCAAAATAGAGTTGAAAACGTCAATTGTTTAGAGTTTAGTTTCGACCCAATTAGTATAATCGATGAAATTACGATTGATCCAAGAGCAAAAGAGTACTACGTTGAAACAATTAAAAATTATTGCAAAAGGGCAGGCTTTTCAATCATTCCTGTTAAATCAAAACTATATGATGATGATATTTATGAAAAAGAAAGAATTGTACAAAAATGGGTAAGTGTAACTAAGTGAATTTAGGGTATAGGCGACTACAGCACCTAAAAATGTATTTCCATTCGCTATGCACATCTCTTCACCAGGTGGCAAGCACAGCCTACGAAGAAGGGCTTCGAGGGCCTGGTTCAGAGACGTCGAAAATACGAGACGTTAGGCGACAGAATACATAAATGTACAGGCATATATTTATAAACAAGAGGTGAGATTGTGGAAACTGATAAGACACAAAGAAAAAGACACCCACTGGGGACGGTTCTTTTTGGGTGAAATAGAAATAGATAACAATATTATTCAAATAAAAGAAATCAGTTATTTTAGATGAATTAAATATAAAACACCGAAGAATAAGTAATATATTTCATGGCTTATATTTTTACAAAATATGATTGCGAAGAAAACAATAATAATTTGACCTGTTTTATCTGTTACATCTTTATCATGTATGAAATGATACTTTTATTAGGTGTTTCAAGATTTGTATCTGCACTTTACTTTACACTGTTTATAAATAATGTAACCAGAATACCCAAATATGTTATGGATGGTACTCTTGATTTAGCTTTATTGAAACCATGTAACTCTCAATTTTATCTATCAACAAGGTATCTTTATCTTAATGGTGTATTTGACATAATACTATCACTTATTTTGATTATATGTGCAAGTATAAATGTTAATTTATCTATAGAACCAGTAACATTTTTAATATCAGTACTATTAATTTTATGTGGATTTATGATTGGGTATTCAATATGGATTATGTTAATTGCTTTGTCGATTAGAATCTTACATTTAGATAACATTTCTGAGCTATTTATTTCAGTTTTAAATTTTACTGAGTACCCTAGCGGTATATATACAGGTGTTATACACCCACTGGGGCAATGTCATCAACCTGCACCCACTGGGTACGGTTCTTTTTTGGGTGAAATAGAAATAGATAACAATATTATTCAATCAAAAGAAATCAGTTATTTTAGATGAATTAAATATAAAACACCCACGAGTTATTTTTTAATTCACCTAACTTTCGATTTTTATTAGATTGTTAAGTCTTTTAGGGTCTCCTCTATGTGATAAAGGCGTAACAGATCAAATAGGTAAAATACATTATTGTTTCTTCGTAATTATATTTTGAACAAAAGTAAAACCATGAAATGAATTACAATTTCATGGTTTGTATGTATATTTATTTTATTATTATTCTACATTATCGAGTTTTTTATATAGAAAATTCATTTTTGATAATTTTTCCCAAAATCTTCATCTTGCTCATATCAGCAGTTATAGCACAATCATCATTTGCACATTTTGATAGTTTCACTTTCTTGTTTGCTTCTTTTTTTAGCTGTCTAATCATTTTCTTTCCGTTTATTTCAAACAAATATATACAGTAGTTTTGTATATCTTTAGTTATAAATACAGTTAACACATCATCTTTATTAATTCTAAAGTTTTCCATATCGTTATTTGGAGATTTTACAAACATTATTTTATCTGGATGATGACCTTCAATCTTTTTACTTATTATAGGTAGCTCTTTATAATCAATGATCTTGTTAGTATATAGCTCATATATAGGATATTTCTTAATAACTCCTGCCAAAGCATCAGCCCAAGTTTGGTTTGGCTGGACGGGAATAGTTCCTTGAGGTTTATGAGCTGATTTAGTTTCTTTGTTTTTTTCTATAACCTTTTCTTCTTTAACAAAGTCTTCTTTAGTTCCTAAGGATTTTAAAATCTTATCAGCAACACTTTCATTTATGATTTTCTTACCTGATTCAACTTGTATTATATAGGTAATTGATAAACCACATTTTTTAGCCAGCTCTTTTTCTGTTAGTCCAGCCTTTATTCTAGATTCTTTTATTTTTACTGCAAGTCTGTTCATTTAACATCACCTCTACTGTTTTAAATTATTTCAACTTCTAATTAAGTGGCAGTATATATATTAAGATTATACTAAATATACTCAAATAGATAAACCTCTAATTTATTTTATTAAGTAGACAAAGTGACAGGGACTCGTATGGAAACGAAAGATATGATACAATTCTGTTGAGGTGATATTTTAAATGACAAAATGGAGAACTTATGGACATAGAGGAGACGAAACAGAAGAATTAATTAATAGTACAAATGAATATTATAGGAATTATAATGTAGGTATTATTACTAAGATTCCAGTTCCTATTAAAGTTATGGAAATAAACAGGAAAAACAAAGAAGATATTTTTGGTGGTAAAACGAAAGGTTCTGCTATTATAACCAAGGCTTTTTTTGAAGAGAAATCAACAGTAGACTACATAGGATGTGTACAAGGTTTTACTATTGTTTTTGATGCTAAAGAAACTAATAAGAACTATTTACCTCTTCAAAACATACATAAGCACCAAATTGAATATATGGAACTAATAAGAAAACAAAGAGGAATTGCTTTTATAATAGCTCATTTCAAAATACAAAGAAAGTTTTATCTAATTCCTATTGAGATAATAAAAAGCTATTATGACAGAAGTTTCAAGGGGGGAAGAAAATCTATTCCCATGGAAGATTTAGATAACAACTTTGAAATAGCTTATAAAAATGGATTGCTTTATTATTTAGATACAGTAAATACATATCTTGACTATATAAAGGAAGGAAAAATTAAAAGTGTATAGAAAGCAGTATACGCTGGGGATGTTTATTTTGGGTGGAACAGAAATAAACAACAATATTATTCAATCAAAAGAAACATTGTATTTTAGATGAATTAAGTATATAACAGAGAAGCATAAGTAATGTACCTTCATTAGAGACAGGTATTTTTGGATAAATAGAAAAAGGTTTTGTTACAATTAAAAAGGTGTATTTAATGCTATTAGTAGATTTAAATATAATAAAATTTTATTAGTGACAAAAATTATTTGTATATTTATAAAGCATGAGACTGTAATATATTTCATGGTTTCAACTTTTTATAAAATATAAATATAATGTAGAAATGAATGAAATAAAAGGTTTCATAAGATAAATCAATTGGAGAATGTTATTGTAAAAATAATTATAACTGTTACTTTTGGTGAAATGAGAAGGAGCTGTTATAAGTACTTAATATAGTTTAAATGTAACTAACACACAACTAACAAAACACCATCAAAACATTGAATAATAAGCCTTACAAATTCTCAAAAAGATAGGGAATATATGAAAATCAAAACCTCTCAGACGGTTATGTTTGAGGGGTTTTCTATTTTTTGTAATATGATTAGCTTAAAAATGTATTAAAAGGGTTTTCAAGCTAAATGTAGAAATATAATGATGTGGATTTGAGTTCGATTAATGTAGATAATGTCTATAATAGGAAAGTGAATATAGTAGTTGTGAGTTAAGGGTGAGTAAAATTTATTAAAGTTTAGGATGTGATATGGTTAACCTTACCATAAGAAGTGCGGTTTTTACTAAAATTTGATAGAAAATAGGTGTCAGGTGTATTTTGTCTCAATCAGTGAAACCCACGAATATATATGAGTTTGACATCATCACCCGTGGCACTGATAATTATGAATATAAGGCTTATTATATATAATAGACTACCAAGTTTAGTAAGCTATATTAGGTAGTTGCAAAATGTAAATTTAAAAAATGTGGATAACTTTTAATGTTTTTAGCTCATAAGTTTTTGGCGAGGGAAACTATCTCTACACGTAATCCAATAATTTTTTCAATATGTATATAATCTTTGACGGTTCCGACAAGAGCCCGTTTTGAAGCAAATATGAAACTCACTACTCACTGCGTTCCTAGCAGTAAGTGATTCACTCAAAATCGTAGATTTTGGTTCTCTACTTAGAAGCGATGAAGAATGAACTCTTGAAGTCACGCTTTCAAAGAAACATTAGATGTTTCCCTAGTGACTTTACTTGATTTTTAGAGAAATGCTTTGTAGCTATTTGAATTGAAGCCAAAAAGGGCATAACAAAATAAAGGTTGAGGCAATTATATGTAAGGAATTTAAAAGTAGAGAGGAGATTAACTTTATGAAGAAGGTAAGAATGAGGAGGATTACAGTAGCAATTATTGTTTCTTGTATATTATTGCTATGGTTAAATAATACTAGTTTATTTACAAATAAAACAGATACTTATAAACTACTAGCACATAGAGGCTTAGCTCAGACATTTGATGTTTCTCAAGTGGAATGGGATACTAATACAGCACAAATTATTTACGAGCCTGAACATGAATATTTAGAAAATACAATTGAGTCAATGGAAGTAGCTTTTGAATATGGTGCAGATGTAGTAGAACTAGATGTTCAAAGAACAAAAGATGGGAAATTAGCAGTTTTCCATGACTATGATTTATCAATGAGAACTAATGGAGAAGGTTCTGTAAATGACTATACAATGGATTGGCTAAGAAAATTAGACATAGGATATGGATATACTGCAGATAATGGAAAAATTTACCCATTTCGAGGAAAGGGCATTGGTCTAATGCCTGAACTTAGTGAGATATTAGAAACTTTTAAAGATAAAGAGTTATTAATACATATGAAAAATGGTGATTTAGAAACTGGAAAAATACTATGGACATATTTAAAGAATATGTCTGATAAAAGGTTAGCTCAAATAACTGTTTATGGAAACGATGATGGATTAATGTATTTAAGAGAACAAAATAGCAGTATAAGAATCCTTTCTATGAATCTTTTAAAGAAGGCATTAATTAAATACGAATTATTAGGATGGTCTGGATATATACCAAAAGAACTACATAACATGGAAATCCATATACCTTTAAGTTATGCTAAATATTTATGGGGATGGCCAAATAAATTTGTAGAAAGAATGGAATCTGTTAATACAAGAGTTGTTATAGTAGAAGGGAATGGAAAATGGTCAGAAGGATTTGATACTGTTGAATCTTTAGAAAAAATTCCAAAAGGATATAGTGGATATGTTTGGACGAACCGTATTGATACTGTTTCAAGTAAATAAATGATGAGGTATGAATTAATTCTTTTCTTGTTTTATTATAAAATTCAAAATTAATCGTAGGTATGATTCTTGAGATTCGGCTCCACCAGCGAAAACCACGACAGTATTGGATAATCCAGTATCGTCGTTTTACGTCTATTGGTAGTGTGCATTCTTGATCTTATTTCAGGTTGGTGGAAAGCTAAAAAGTCATGATAGAGATTATACATTATAGGAATAAATTATGAAAAGTAAGCTAAATTAAACTACAATATAAAAATAAAGAGGAGGTAAACGTGAATTGAAAAGTAGTGTATTAGATATAAGATTAGGTGAGTTAATACATCCAGTGGGGCAATGTCATCAGCCTAAGAATACGTAAATTAACAATAGAAATTTAAAGAAAATTCAAAAAAACACTTAACTTTTCAAAAGAATCTAATAATCGATAGGAATACTATTTTAATTAAGTATATCTTATGGATTAATAGGGGTGTAGTTAAATGAAAAATAAAAGTTATTTCTTAGAAGGAATAAGTATTTCACAGGAGCTAATTAATAATTTAATATTTAATAAAAGAAACATATGTAAGAATAGGAAAAAGTAAAATGGATTTTAAAAGCATTATTATTTTTATTTTAAACTTTGTAAAAAAAGTTTAGGCTTAAGCTCAAGTTCTAGTGAGCTTAAGCCTAAACAGTCTTTACTACTATAGAGGAAGAGGATCATCATCATAACGATGATGTCTAGCACTATAGTCAGTACTGCCTTCAGGGTCTACATAGCAATATTCACATGCCAATTTAAATATAGCAATAGAATTTGTATTAATTTTCTTTTTAAGTTTTTTCATAATTACCCTCCTTTCTCATTAAATCTAATAATTTTAATTAGTCTATATATTAGATAAATTAACATGCAAATATGTTCCAATTAAATAAAGAGTTTCATCCTAAATTAAACATAATTAGTGCTAATATAACATAAAGAGTATCTGGTAAATAAAGAAATATAAACATCTGATAATTTTTGCTGGTTTAGTAAAGAGAGAGTTTAATAGCATTGAATAGAAGCGTTAGAAAACTCCCTCTTAAATTTACCGACAAAGAAACATCAGATGCTTGCCTAGTTACTTTATTGGTTGTAGTATTTATTCCTTTTTTTTATGACTTTTATAAACAGGATTAGTGTAAAATTAACATTGAACAAAAGGGTTTGTAAGATAAATGTAGAAATATAATGATGTGGATATGAGTTTGATAAATGTAGATAATGTTTATAATTTGCACTTGGTAAAATGAACACTTGATTAGTGGTAGACTCTACGAATAGTTTACTTGACCGTATTCTACGGATAGTCGGGTGCTTTAATATAAATTGTCCTATAAAATTGCATGTGAAAGGAAGGTGTTTATTATGAATAATGAAAGCATGGCTAATTTTATTTGTGAACTACGAAAATCAAAAAATATGACACAGAGACAATTAGCAGAAAAATTGAACATTACAGATAAAGCAGTTTCTAAATGGGAAAGAGGATTGGGGTATCCAGATATATCAATATTATCCTCACTAGCTGAGGCCTTGGGAGTTACTGCAAACGAACTACTTAATGGGGAAAGAAGTGTTGCTTCACCTTCAGATGCAAATGTAATTGTTGAAACAACTTTGCAATATGCAAATAAAGTTACATTCAACAAGAAAGAATCAGTAAAATTCATTGCAAAAATTATAATTACGGTAACTTGTTTGCTCGGTATATTTATTTGTATTATATGTGATATGGCTATCTCAGGTGATTTTACATGGTCATTATATCCAATTACTGCTATTTCATTTGCATGGCTTATTATAATTCCTCTTTTTCAGTTTAAAAAAAGTAAAGTGTGTATGTCGCTTGTTTCGTTAAGTATTTTTGTCATTCCGTTTTTATTTATTTTAGATAAAATTATTGGTGGTACAAAATTCATGTTACCGCTCGGAGTTCCCGTATCACTGATTGCTATTGCCTATATGTGGGGTATATATATTTTGTTTTCAATTAAGAAGGCAGTAAAATGGAATATGGCATCAATTTCTATTCTATTAGGAATTCCTGTTTCTTTAATTATAAATTATATTGTCGTAAAATTTACAAACCAACCAATAATCGATGTGTGGGATATTTTATCATGTGGAATACTGGGAATGGCATCAATTGTAGTTTTCTTCATAGGAAGAAACAGGAAGGCTAAGACTTCCTGTTAGGAGCATAATACATACTTCTTTTTCCCATAATACACCCCTCTCTAATATCCTAAACATTACTATAATTACAGTATATAAAATAATTACAAAATGTCAACAATTGTATAAATTTATATTATTAATGGTAGTATAAAGAATTTATCACTTGTACAATAAGTAAATTTTACTTTGTAACAGAGTTCAAATTTTGTTTTAAATAGAAGCGCTTCAAAAGTGCTCCTTAAAAGTAATCTGCAAAGAAATCTCAGTTTGAGCTTTAGTGGATTTATAAGTTGAAATAGTTATTATAGCAGTTGTTTAAGGTAGTGCTGTTAAATAAATAATAACAAGGCACAAGATGTCCCCCAACCTCTATAGGTGGAGGGTACTGATTAGATTTGACAGGCAGTGTGCATATCTTTCGCCTCATTGAAACGGTGTGTTCCAATTACTACGTAATTGCTTGTTGTTATAACCAATATATAACTAGGATATCTCTAAGATTTCTTCGGAAGGTGACTACAAAAGCTTCTTTCTTCAACGCTTTTACTAATCAAAGGAAACAAGTTTTTGTAAAACAAACCATATAGGTTAAGACTCAAACAAAAACCATCAAAATTTAGATTGACTAATTTTGATGGTTTTTGTGATTGAAATATTAAATTAAAGAATATTGACTACTTAACAGCTGCTATAACTGACATTTCTACTAAAATATCTTCTCTTGCTAATTTAGCTTCTACACATGCTCTTGCTGGTTCATTTCCATCTTTTACCCATGCGTCCCAAACTTCGTTCATTTCTTGGAATAATGACATATCTTTTAAGTATATTGTTGTTGAAAGTATGTTATTTTTATCAGAACCATATTTATTAAGTAAAGTTTCAATTTTTTCAAGTACTACTTTTGTTTGTTCTTTTACGTCTTTTCCATCTAAGCAAGTTTGTCCGCACAAATAAATAGTTCCATTATGAACTACAGCGCGACTCATTCTTCCTGTACCTTCATATCTTTTTATTTCCATGTAAATACATCTCCTTTATGTTTAGTTATTGTTTGTCAATATTAATTATAATATATTTGATATTGATATTCAATTTATATAATCTACTGGCTATTATTAAGTAAAGTTTGTTTTTTATTTTATTGACTAATATATAAGAAACAATAGTATTATTAACTATTCAAGTTATAATTTGTTATATAGTTGAACATAAAATATTTATAAACAAAAACAATGATGTTATGCAATTGATTTTCTTCTTCTTTTAGTAATAAGGACAATTTTCCTATAATATCATAGTAATATGAAGTTTTAGGGGGTTGGCATGAGAATTATTATAATAAAGAAAAGAAATTTATTGGTTTTACCGATATTATTAATACTTATTATTACAAGTGTATTAACTTATAATAAACAATATAATACTATACCAGCTTTTTCATCACCTATAATAAATAAAGTTATAGCAATTGATCCTGGTCATGGAGGTTTTGATCCTGGTGCTTCAGGAAAATCTGGTGTGAAAGAGGATGATATAAATCTTCAAATATGTTTAAGAATTAGAAGGTTATTAGAGCAAGCAGGTGGAATAGTAATATTAACCAGAGAAACTGATGATGGACTTGATACTAGTAAGTCAAAGACAATAAGACAAAGAAAAAATGAAGATTTACGTAATAGAAGAATTTTGATAAATGAAAGTAAGCCAAATGTTTTTGTGAGCATACATTTGAATAGCTTTGAACAAGCTAAATATCATGGCGCACAGGTTTTTTACAAAAATGGTTGCTCCGATAGCAAGGAACTAGCTGACATTGTTCAAAAAGAATTAAGAAGAGTACTAGACAAAAACAACAAGAGAGTGCCGCAGTCCAGAAAAACTGTTTATTTACTTAAAATGGTTAAATGTCCATCTATTTTAGTAGAATGTGGTTTTTTATCTAATGCAAATGAAGAAAAAATGCTTCAAGACCCCTCTTATCAAGAAAAGATTGCTTGGGCAATATACATTGGTCTATTGAATTATTTTGATGAAGAAAGAGAAAACCAGATTTAATATAAAGCATATCACATTTTTCATATCTAGAATTTTCATCCTAAATAAAAAGAAAAAATTAAAGGAGGTGAAACCGTTTATATTAGTGCCTATCATCATATATGTAAAATTTTAAAAAAAATCCCAAAAAATATATAAAAATTATATAATTAAATTCTTCTATTCTCTGAATGAGTAAGCGACTAACAAAAAATCAAAGATTTAGTTATCTGCTCATAATTCAAAATTATTTAGCACACTTTTCATATAATCTGGGATAATATTTATTTAGATAGGCTTTATGTTATAGTAAACGGTATGGCATGGTTAGTTTTTTAAAGAGAAAATATATGAAATATGTATTTATATTTTGTATTTGTTTAATCATGATTCTTATTTTAAAAAAATGTATAGATCGTAAAAAAAGTATAGTTACTTTAAATAACGAAGTAAATAATGTATTAGAGCATATTGTACTTAGTAGAAATAATGCGTTGTTAAATAATAATAAAGATTTATTGAACAAGCTATATGACCATAATACTGTTTATGGAAGATGGGCTTTAGAACATGAAAATAAAAGAATAAATTACCTACAGCTTTGGGCAAAAAAGCAAGGAATAGTTTTTAAAGATGTAAAATCAGAAATATTGTTAAAAAATATAAAAGAGAATCGACAAAAACTAACTATTAATTTTTCAATGTGTACAAAATATTATTATTATTATGTAGATATGCCTAATGAAGTAAATTCTATGGGAATAGGTACATATCATTCAATGGAAGTGATAAATGATGATTCGTCATATAAAATCATAAAAGAATGGTATACAGATCCATTTGAAGATTCACTTAATGAAAAGGATAAATACTTTGATAGTATAACAAAATATATCAGTTCACAAAAAATAAGGAGTTTTGCAAATTTAAATGACAAAAGATTAGATACAGTAGAATATGTAAATAGATATTGTGGAGCAGCATATAAGGTTACTAATGAGTATAATAAGAAATATAGAAATTATAACTATACTGGCGGTGATTGTGCAAATTATTTATCACAGGCATTACATGAAGGTGGTAAATTTAGAAAAAATAGAACTTGGAATTATGAGAAAAGATCAGGAAGTAAAGCATGGGTAAATGCACATTCTTTTAAAAGCTATATGCTATATAGTGGTAGAGCATCATTAATAGCATATGGTAGTTATAATAAAATATATAAATTAGCATATAAATTACTTCCGGGCGATATAATTGCTTATGGCGCTAAAGGTAAGGTTAAACATGTTTCAATGGTTGTAGGTGCTGACTCAAAAGGATATCCGTTAGTTACATGTCATAATATTGATAGATATCGTGTACCTTGGGATTTAGGATGGAATGATAAAGACATAAGATTTTGGTTATTAAGAGTAAATTACTAAATGGGTATTTCGAAATAGTATAATGCCATAAACTTCATTCACTTTGAAATACCCATGTTAAAAATGAATTTAGAGATAGTTATTTTTATAATTTATTTTTAAACTTATAGTCTTTAGTCATAGTAAAGACTAAACCACTTAAGGAAACAAGACCTATTAGATTTGGAATAGCCATTAGTCCATTAAAGGCGTCTGATAAGTCCCACACAATATCTATTGAGCTAAGGGCTCCTACATAACAAAGTAATATATAAAAGACTTTATATATTTTTACTGCAGTTAACCCTGCAATATATTCTAAGCATTTTGAACCGTAATAAAACCAGCCAAGTATTGTTGAAAATGCGAAAAATACAAGACCTATTGAAACTATATAACCTCCAAAACCTGGTAGACCTTCGTTAAATGCTGTTGTGGTTAGTGCTGCTGATGTTAAATTATTAGTAATAGTCATTTTACCAGCTGCATCTATATTTACTAAACCAGAAACTAATATTACTAATGCAGTCATTGTGCAGACAATTAATGTATCTATGAAAGAACCTAGTGAACCAATAATCCCTTGTGATACAGGATCATCATTAGTAGAAGCAGCATGGGCAATTGGGGCACTACCTAAACCAGCTTCATTTGAAAAAACACCTCTTGCAACACCATATCTTATAACTGTTCCGATAACACCACCACCAACAGCTTTACTAGAAAAAGCATTAGTGAAAATCATAGATAACGATGGTAACAATCTACTTGCATTCATTATAAGCACTGCACCTGAACCTAAAATATAAGCTATAGCCATAGCAGGGACAACTTTGTCAGTAACATTACCTATGCTTTTTATTCCTCCTATTATAACTAATCCAGTTGCAAGAGTTATAACAACACCAGATACTTTAGGGTCTATTCCAAATGATACATTAAGAGATGTAGAAACAGAATTTGCCTGAACCATATTACCAATACCGAATGAAGCAAAAAATCCAAAAAATGCAAACATCCAACCTATTATACTACCAAATTTGCCTGCTTTTTCACCAAAATTATCTTTAAAGCCCAATTTTAAATAATACATAGGACCACCAGATTTTTCACCATTTTTATTAGTAATTCTATACTTTAATGCTAGCAAAGCTTCAGCGTATTTTGTAGCACCACCAAATGCAGCAGTAACCCACATCCAAAAGACGGCACCTGGACCACCAGCAGCTATAGCTGAAGCTACACCAGCTATATTACCAGTACCTATAGTGGCAGCGAGAGATGTCATCAAAGCTTGAAAAGGTGATATATCACCTTCACCTTTAATATCCTTTGAAAAAAGCAATTTAAAAGCATAACCTAATTTTCTAAACTGAATAAATTTCGTACCAATACTTAATAATACACCTGTACCAACTAAAAGTACAATCATGATTGGACCCCAAGCAAAATTTCCAAGTGCTTTTATTATTTCTTCGAAGCGTTCCATTTACTTTTACCTCCTAAAATTCATCTAATAAGTATTTATTTTTATTTAAAATTTCCTGTAAATTTGTAACATATTTAAATTTGTCTAACTTAGTTTTAATACTAGTATTATAAAAAATCATATAATTAATTCATATTATAAAATCTTTAAGTTAAAAAGAAAGTTGCATTTTAAGAGAACAATCTATGATTTTAGTTCTTTTAATTCTTAACATACAAACTTATATGTTAAGAGTTCACTGAAATCTTTATAATTTGAACTATACTGCATATTATGGGGAATAATATGAACAATTAGAGATAAATTATTAGGTTATAAAATGCAAATAATAAATAATATTAAATTAACATTAACTTGGTAGGTGATTAGATGATTAAAAATTTTATTAAATTTAATATAGCAAACAAAAAAATAACACTTTTTATAATTTTTATTTTGATAATTATAGGTATAAATAGTTATTTTGTATTACCAAAGCAAGAATCGCCTGATTTGGCTGCACCTGCTGCAATTATAACTATTATATATCCAGGAGCATCATCTATAGATGTGGAGAGCTTAGTGACAAGAAAAGTTGAAAATGAGGTTTTTGAGATAGAAGGATATGCTTATTGTGAATCATTTTCTTCCAATAGTGTATCTACTACATCTTTGAGATTAGAATATGGTACAGATGTAGATAACGCATGGGCACAGTTAAAAGAAAAATTGGAGAGTTTAGAAGATAAATTACCTAAAGAATGTTTAAAACCACAGCTTAAAACTGATTTAGCGAGTACAGCTGGTATAATTATAAGCGTTTCAAGTAATGAAGCTTCTTATCAAGAATTAGAAAATTACACCGATAGAATCAAGGAAGAACTTATGAATATCAAGGAAATTAATAAACTACAAATAAAGGGTGTTCAAGATAAGGAAATTATAATTAATGTCGATATAAGTAAACTAAATTATTTAGATTTATCATTAGACGATATAGTAAATATTATAAAATTGAATAATGTAAATATTCCAGTGGGTATTCTTAAAGATAATTCTTCAAAAATAAATATCAGAACTAATGGAGGATTTGCTGATATTGAAGAAATCAAAGATATCATTGTCAGTATTTCTAAGAATAGCCAAGCTGTGATTAGGCTAAGAGATATAGCTGAGATTGAATATAAAAACAAAGAAAATAATGTTATCTATACACATGATGGTGAAAAAAGTATATTACTGACGGGATATTTTAAAGAAGATATAAATATAGTTCCTTCAGGTAATGATATTAAAGAAAAACTTAATAAAATATCAACAGAATTTCCTAAAAATATAAATATAGATATAGTACATAACCAAGCAGAAGATGTAAAAACATCAGTAAATGATTTTATGATTAATTTAATGGAGGGAATTATTTTTGTTATCTTAGTAGTATTAATAGGAATGGGAATTAGAAATGCATTGATAGTTTCTACAGCAATTCCAATTTCAATATTATTAACTATAGTAACAATGAGGGTATTATCTATAAAAATACATCAAATATCCATAACAGCACTTATAATAGCATTGGGGATGCTTGTAGATAATGCTATAGTCGTAAGTGATTCTATACAAAATAGAATTGATCAGGGACAGGATAGAATGAAATCATGTATAGAAGGTGTTATGGATGTTATAGTTCCGATACTATCTTCAACATTAACTACAATAGGTGCTTTTATACCTTTAATATTATTAAAATCTGTAGCTGGAGAATATATGTCAAGTCTTCCTAAGATAGTTATAATAGCACTAATAGGATCTTTTCTAGCTTCTATAATATCGACACCTCTAATAGCAAGTATTTTTTTTAAGAGATCTAAAAAATCGGACAGATTAAAACCTATACGTGATTTGACGGTTAAGCTACTTAAGAGAGCATTAAAAAGAAAAGCTGCGGTTATAGCGATATTAGTTATAATATCTGTTATTACTTTGAAAATTGCATTAGATATAGATTTGCAATTTTTCCCTAAAGCTGATAAAAATATTTTATATATAGATGTCAAAGCTGAAGATGTTATGGATATAAATAAAACAAAGACTATGATGAATAATATTAGTGATATATTAAATAATCAAAAAGAAGTAATATCTCAAACAACAGCTGTCGGTGGATTACTACCTAAATTTTACACCACTTTACCTTATTCACCTGATGCTCCTAATATTGGCCAAGTAATGTTTAGAGTTGATTTAAATAATACAGATGTATTTAAAAATAATGCCGAATTTGCTATATATATACAAAAAATATTAGACAAAAATTTAGTAAAAGGAAAAGCAATTGTTAAGCAATTAGAGTTAGCAGAACCTATTGGCCATGCAATAAGAGTTAGATTGTTAGGTGATTCTGTTGATAAATTAGTAAACGAAAGTAAACAAGTTAGAAGTATATTAGAGGGAATAAATGGAACTATTAATATAGAGCATGATTTTCAATATGATGAATATGAATATGTTATTGATATAAATCAAGATAAAGCAGTTATGTTTGGTTTAACAAAATATAATATCCAAAACGAGACTAACATAGCATTAATGGGTAGAAATAGCTCAAATTTAAAGCTAGAATCGAAAGAATTGCCTATTATTTTAAAGGGTGATATAAATAGTAAGGAAATACTAGAAAATATTAAGATCAAATCACCGGTTACTTTGAGAAAAGTAGTATTAAAAGAAATAGCAGATGTAAGATTGATTAAAAATACTCCTATAATAAAAAAATATGATGGTAATTATACAATAATGGTTTCTTGTGACACAAGACCAGGTTATAATACAGTGGATATTCAAAAAAGTTTGGTAAAAGAAATCAACAATACTGGTTTAGGAAATCTAAGTATAAAGTTTGACGGAGAAAAAGAAAAAATTAGTGAGAATTTTGGAAAAGTAGGCGATTCAGCTATTATAGCAGCTATGGTGATATATTTAATATTACTATTTCAATTTAAATCATATTTACAGCCATTAGTAATATTGATTGCAATACCACTTTCTTTTGTGGGTTCTATTTTTGGCCTATTACTATTTAAACAGAAATTATCTTTTACAGCTTTGTTAGGGATGGTTAGTTTAATGGGTATTGTTGTAAACAATGCAATAGTACTTATTGATTACATAAATAAACTGAGAGAGCAAAATTATTCTGTGGAGGATGCTTGTATAGAAACATCTAAAAAAAGATTTAGACCTATAGTGTTAAGTACAATAACTACGGTAATTGGTCTTATACCTTTAGCATTATCAAATAGTAGTATGTTTAAACCTATGGCGATTTCTTTAATGAGTGGTTTGCTAGTTTCCATGATGCTGACATTAATTATTATACCTGTAGTTTATAGTATTGTTATAAAAAACAAAGTTTAGAAGAGTCGTTTATAAAAAACATCTTAGGGAATAATAATTCTGAGGTGAAATTGGATGAAGAAAATATATATAATTTTAATATTGATTATTATAGTCAGTTTACCGGCTTGTAAAAGTCAAAAAGAAGAAGATAAAAATACTGATAAGATACCTGAACAGTTAAAGACTATAACAGAAGGAAATGAAAAAATAGTTGAAAATATAGAAAAAATTCATGACTATTTAATTAATCCCAAAAAAGCAGAAATAGATCAAGATGAGATGTCTAAAGGTAAATCAGAAGAGGAAGACAGTGAGAATAAAAAAGAGGAAAAAGATGGTGAAAGTGGTAGTGAAGATGAAAAAAAAGAATCTGAGAATAAAAGTAATGAACAACAAAACACTGGTACTATAAAAAAAGATGAAGAAGACGGTAAAGAAACTGATTTATCACAAATTATAGTTAAAATGTGGGGAGAAATTACTAGTATATCAAAAGAGATTCATGGAAGTTGGAATGAGTATGAAATGGAAAGTCTGAAAAAAGGTGCAACAGAAGAAGATATACTTAAATTTGAAACAGCTATTAATGGTTTAACAATTGCAATAGATAATAAAGATATATTAGATATAATGTATAAAACAAATGATGTTACAATGAGTTTAGCTAGATTCTATGATTTATATAAAGATAATATAGATGGAGAAAAAAATAGGATTAATTATTATATAAGAGGTTCTTATTTGTATGGATTTGAAAATGATTGGGAAACAAGTTTAAGTCAAATACAACAAGCTAATAAACAACTAGAAAAACTTAATAATAAAATAATTTCAGATAAAAAAAATAGTAAATATCTAAAAAAATTAGAGATATCTATAAAAGATATGGAGAATGTAATTCCTAATAAGAGCAGAGAATTATTACGAATAAAAAGAGATATTGTACTTGATAACTTAGATGCAATAATACAAGGAGAAAAAAAGGACGAAGAAGAATAAATAAGGACTGAAAAAGTAGTCCTTTTTTTGATATAATAAAAAGTAAATCTATGTTTACTATTTAGAATGAGTCAAGGAATTATTAAAAAATTTTGAAACAAAGTCTTTTTAATAAAAATAATCTGGGTTAAATTATTTCAATAAATTTTTAGGGGGAAAAAATGAAGGAATATGTTCTATCAATAGATTGTGGAACTCAAAGCATACGAGCTTTGATTTTTGATAAAAAAGGAACTCTATTAGCTAAGAGCAAACAGGAGTTTAAACCATATTTTTCAATTAATTCTGGTTGGGCGGAGCAGGAAGTAACATTTTACTGGGATACAATATGTAGTGCATGTAATGATTTAAAAGAAAAGTATGCAGATTTATGGGAAGATTTAATTGCTGTATCAGTAACAACTCAAAGAGATACTTGTGTTGTAGTAGATAAAAATGGAAAAGCGCTAAGACCTGCAATACTTTGGTTAGACCAAAGAATGGCTGAATGTGAAGAACCGATGCCTAGAGTATATAGAATGATGGTTAAGACTATAAATATGACATATGAAATAGAAAGCTATAGAAAAAAATTTAAAGCGAATTGGATTAAGGAAAATGAACCGGAGATATGGGAAAAAACGTATAAATATTTACTGTTATCAGGATATGTGAATTTAAGGCTTACAGGAGAATTTGTTGATTCTATAGCTTCACAAATTGGACATATACCATTTGACTTTAAAAATAAAAAATGGGCTAGCAAATATGATATAAAGAATTTTATATTTGATATTGAAAGAGATAAGTTTCCCAAATTAATTAAATCTGGTGAAATAATGGGCAAAATCACCAAAGAAGCGTCTATGCAGACAGGAATAAAAGAAGGTTTATATGTTATAGCATCTGGCTCTGACAAAGGTTGTGATACACTAGGAACAGGTTGTATTGATGAAAGTAAAGGTAGTATAAGCTTAGGTTCTGCAGTTACTATTCAAACAACAGCTAAAAGATTTTATGAAATTTCTAAATATAATCCTCCATATCCGGCAATAAATCCAGAATGTTATAATCCAGAAGTTCAAATTAATAGAGGCTATTGGATGATTTCATGGTTTAAAAGAGAATTTGCTATGAAAGAGGTATTAGAAGCAAAGAAATTAAATGTAACTCCTGAATCACTTTTGGATAAGCATTTAAAGAAAGTGCCACCTGGATCTCATGGATTAATATTACAACCATATTGGGGTGCAGGGATAAAAAAACCTGAAGCTAAAGGTGCTATAATTGGTTTTGGGGATATTCATACAAGGGTCCATATTTATAGAGCTATAATAGAAGGAATAAACTATGCATTATTAGAAGGCATTGAAAATATACAGAAAAAATCAGGTGTACATATGAATTATGTAGTACTTACAGGTGGAGGTTCAAACAGTGATGAAATATGTCAAATAACAGCTGATGTATTAAACAGACCTGTTTATAGAGTACAAACTCATGAAACATCAGGTTTAGGTGCGGCTATTACTTCTTATGTAGCTTTAGGAATATATACTAGCTTTGATGAAGCAGTAAGAAATATGGTACATTATAAAGATGAGTTTAAGCCAGATGGTAGAAATACAGAAATTTACTCACAGCTTTATAACAAAGTATATAAACAAATGTACCCTAGAATGAAAAAATTATATCAAAATATAATGGATATTACTAAATACCCTAAATAAAAAAATGGAGGCAGCTATGAGAAATGAAGCAGATAAAACATACTATATATATAATGATGTAGTATGTAACAATAATAATGATGAAGGTTTTAAAATCATAAAGGGAGAGTCTATTTATGAAGTAATCAGAATCGCAAATGGGAAACCACTTTTTCTAGAAGAACATATTAATAGATTTAAAAAATCAGCTCAACTATTGAATTATACTTTAAAGCATGATGAAAACTATTTTTTTGAGTTAATTAATAAATTAGTAGACATTAATAAATGTAAAAACATAAATGTAAAGCTTATAGCAAGTGGTTTTAAAAAAGAAAAAGAAGATATTTTAGGATGCTTTATAAAGAGTTATTATCCTGATGAAAAAACTTATAGAGAAGGCATTAAAACAATATTAATAGATGTAGAAAGAGAAAACCCGAATGTAAAAAGTATAAATACTAATTTTAAAAAAAATATAAAAGTAAAATTAGAGGAAAATCAAGCATTTGAAGCATTAATAGTCAACGATGAAGGATTTATAACAGAAGGAAGTCGTTCTAATATGTTTTTTGTAAAAAATGATTTACTATATACTTCTCCAGCAGGAGATGTATTATTAGGAGTTACAAGAAATCATATAATAAAAGCTTGTGAAGATTTACATATTAAAATAGTACAAGAAAATATACATGTGAATGATTTAGAAAAGATAGATGGAGCATTTATGACAGGTACATCTGTGGGGGTGTTACCAATAACGTATATTAATGATTTGAGCTACAATTCCGTTGCTATAGATTTAATAAAAAAAATATCAGAAAAATACAATGATGATGTTAGGAATTATCTTTGTAGAAATTAAATTATTTTTGGAGGAAATTAAATGGAAGAAGAAATTATACTTGAAGGGCACATATCAATAGAAGCCGCTATAAAAGCAAATAATAGAGAAATATTTACAATATACATAAAGAAGAATAAAGGATATCGAGAAACTGCTAAACTTCAAAAAATGGCTAAAGCAAAGAATATACCTGTAAAAAGAGTGAGTACTGAGTTCATTAACGCAAAAGTACAAGGACAAACTCATGGAGGTATGATAGCTATAGTAGGTCAAAGAAAGCTTCTAAATTTAGAGGATTTAATTAAAGATAAAAAGAACCCTTTTATAGTAATGATAGATGGCATTGAAGATCCCTTTAATTTTGGATTTGCTGTGAGATCACTATATGCAGCTGGTGTAGACGGGTTAGTTGTAAGAAATAGAAATTGGATGTCAGCAGCAGGAGTAGTAGCAAAATCTTCAGCAGGAGCAACGGAATTGATACCAACAGCTTCGGTAGAAACAGCATTGGAGGCAGCTGAATTTTTTAAATCTAAAGGTTTAAAAGTTGCATGTACTGCAAATAAAAATGCTGTTGATATATACGAAGCAGATTTAACGTATCCAATGTTCTTATTGATAGGTGGGGAAAAACGTGGAATAACAAGATCTTTTTTAAATAAAGCTGATATATTACTTAGAATACCATATGGAAGAGAATATACCGCTTCACTAACTGCATCTTCTTCATCAGCGATTATATCTTTTGAAGCTATGCGCCAAAGGGGTAGGATTGTTTGAAAATGGCGAATTGCTGCGTTGTTGAAAATCTTACGATTAATCACGTACAAAAGTACGCTCATATCCGTAAGATTTTCAACGCCTTGCACTTCACTCATTTTGAAACAATCCTTGGGTTGTCTGAAATGGCAGACTTCTGCACTGTTGATATATATTCCAAGATTTTATTACGCTCATATCCCTGAAGATTTTAACGCCTTGAATTCCACTCATTCTGAAACAAATCCCTGGGATTGTGCCAGGTTAGATATTGAGGCTGATCATAAGTAGAGAACCCAAATCTGTGATTTGGTATGAATCACTTACTCCTAGGAACGTAGTGAGTAGAGAGTTACATTTAAATACAGAACCCAAATCTGTGATTTGGTGTGAAATCACTTACTCCTAGAAGCGAGAGCGAGTAGTGAGCTACATATGAAAAAGTACGCTCATATCCGTTAGATTTACACCGCCTTGTACTTCACTCATTTTGAAACAATCCTTGGGATTTGTCCCAGAAAGATGAACTACTGCGTTGGTTTAATTCTAACGACTAATCATGAGTAGAGAACAGAAATCTGTGATTTCTTGTGAATCACTTACTCCTAGGAGAGAGCGAGTAGTGAGCTACATATGAAAAAGTACGCTCATATCCCTGAAGATTTTAACGCCTTGAATTCCACTCATTCTGAAACAAATCCCTGGGATTGTCCCAGGTTAGATATTGAGGCTGATCATAAGTAGAGAACCCAAATCTGTGATTTGGTATGAATCACTTACTCCTAGGAGCGAAAGCAGGTAGTGAGCTACATGTAAAAAGTACAATCATATTCTCAATATTTCTCATTCTTTAAATTTCACATTTTAGAACAATCCAGCAAGGTTACGGACTTGTAATTCACTCATGAGTAGAGAACCATATCTTATACTTAAAATTTGTATAGTCTTGGTTTTACTTTAGCTAAATAGATGACAAAATATTTAATTATCTGTTGCTAATTTTTACAATTACTTAAAAATAAAGATATTTGCAATAGAGGAGTATTTAATATATACTAAATAGGTGCACTAAAGCAGAGTAAGGAGGAAAATTTACTGTGAATTTATTTAATTTTGACCTACGTCAAATATTGTTGACAATACCAGCTATATTAGTTGGGTTTTCGTTTCATGAATATGCACATGCACAGGTAGCAGTATGGCTTGGAGATAATACTCCAAAATATCAAAATAGATTAACATTAAATCCAACAGCACATTTAGAACCTATGGGATTTATATCCTTATTGTTACTTGGTTTTGGATGGGCAAAGCCAGTTCAAATTGATCCTAATAATTTTGAAAATCCTAAAAGAGATGATATATTAGTATCATTAGCAGGACCAGTAATGAATTTTTTAATGGCAATAGTTTTTATGATTATAATGAAACTATCGACATATCTACCAGATTCAATATTAATGTCTAGTATATATCCGACAATATGGCAAGTATTGTCATATACTGTATTTATTAATATAGTACTGATGGTATTTAATCTTATACCTATACCTCCATTAGATGGCTCACATGTGTTGTTTGGAATCTTAAACTTAAAGGATACAGAGTTTTATTATCAGTTACAGTCAAAAGGTACATTGATTTTATTGGCATTAATTATCTTTGATGTAATAGAAAAGATAATGACACCGCCTATACTATTTATATATAACAATTTACTAAGAATATTTTTTGGATTTTAAGCTAATTAAATAATATTATCGGTTTTTTACTCCCATTTATATGGGAGTATTTTTAAGCAGAGAACCCAAATCTATGATTTGGTGTGAGTCGCTTACTCCTAGGAATGAAAATGAGTAGTGAGTTTCATATTAGAGAAATGAATATGAGGTACAACTCTCGCTTACTCCTAGGAACGGAGTGAGTAGGAGTTACAAATTGAAGATTAATATAAAGAGAAAGTAAAAATGTCAGAAATGCAAAAAGATTATATTAAAAACGATGCGAGGCAAAGAGTTAGAAAGCAGAGAACCCAAATCTATGATTTTGAGCAGGGAACTAAAATCTACGATTTTATGTAAGTCGCTTACTCATGAGTAGAGAACAGAAATCTATGATTTCTTGTGAATCACTTACTCCTAGGAATGAAAATGAGAAGTGAGTTTCATATTAGAGAAATGAATATGAGGTACAACTCTTGCTTATTCCTAGGAACGGAGCGAGTAGGAGTTACAGATTGAAGATTAATATAAAGAGAAAGTAAAAATGTCAGAAATGCAAAAAGATTATATTAAAAACGATGCGAGGCAAAGAGTTAGAAAGCAGAGAACCCAAATCTATGATTTTATGTGAGTCGCTTACTCATGAGTAGAGAACAGAAATTTATGATTTCTTGTGAATCACTTACTCCTAGGAATGTAGTAAGTAATTTTATTATTCAAAATAACAGAAGTAATACATATAATTCATAAATGATACAAAAAAAGTATATTATTATATATAATCCTAAATAGTTAAACAATTTTGCGAAAAAATGATATAATACTAGTATACCAATTAAGAGTGGAAGGAGAATATTTAATGGACGAAAAAATATTAAGCTTGCTAGAGAAAATGTATATTGACTTAAATGGTAAAATGGATAATATGAATGATAAAATGGATAATATGTATACAGAGTTAAATGGTAAAATAGGTAACTTAAATAATGAAGTGAAAGGTGTAAAAAGTGATATTCAGTATCTTAAATCTGACATGCAATTTGTTAAATCTGACATTCAAAATATAAAATCAGAAATGAGTGACACTAAATTAGAAATTAAAGATATGAAATCAGAAATGAAAGATATGCAGTCAAATATGGCTACAAAGCAAGACTTGGCTAGACTAGAAGATCAAATGAAAAATAATCACCGTGCACTTTATGATGGTTATAAAATAAATACAGAGAGTATAAGTATTATTAAGAATAAACTAGAAAATTTAACTGAGAAAGTTGATAATCAAGAAATAAAATTACAGGTCATAAGAAGTTCTAACTAAGATTTGAGGTGAAACAATGTCACTAGATGTAACATTGGATACAAAAGAACCTATAATAAAGGTACTTAAGTCAAAAACTATTGAATTAATAGCAGCCATACATGTTTTAGCAGATTGCAAGCACCATAATTATGCAAAAGATTGGGCTGAAAATATGTATAAACAGCTAAAAGAAAAAGAACTTTTAAATCTTTTAGTTTTGATTTCTAAATTAAACATGAAAGGCTTAGAATTTATTGAATTTGTATTAGATAGTGAAGAATTTGAGGATATAGACAAACTTATACTAAGTATAAAATCATATGATGATATTGAAATTTTATATAAATTATTTAGTGAAGAATTTAGTTTTGATGAAATAGCTGAAATGGTCAGTGACATAAAAAGTGTTGACGTCATCATAAAAGAAAAAGAATACACTCATTACTTAGAAGCTAATAATGTTAAAGATATAATCAATAATTTAGATTTGATAAAAAATAATATAGATAAATTGTTTTATTGTGTAGATAATAATAAATTTAGCAAGCAATTTAATGATATAGATATATTATATGAAGAAGGTATTAAAGAAATTAATTATATGCTCATGAAAGATAAACCACTAGATGTAGCACAAAAAATAATGGGGAAAAAATTTCGTAGAGTATCTGATTATAAAAAATATTTTTTTATCCCGTCGTTTTTTATAAGTCCTCATAACATAAGGATTTTTAATAAAGAGTATAATATATTAATTTATGATACAAGAAGTTTTAATATAGATTTAAAAGAAAAATCTAAAGATATAGTAAAAGCATTAAAAGTTGTATCAGATGCAACTAGATTAGAAATATTGAGACAGCTAATAAGTAGCCCGACATATGGTAAAATTTTAGCAAGTAGATTAAATTTAACTACTGCAACAATATCGCATCATTTGGAACAACTAAAAAAAGTTGATTTAATAGTAGAAGAAAGAGTCAAATCAACTAAGTATTTTAAAGCCAATATAGAAAATATAGAAAATTTATTTGAAAGTGCAATGAATTATTTGTTTAATAAAGATTAAACAAATAATAATGCACTTTTTTTATATACTAGGCTACTTTTGTGGTAAGGATTAAAAAAGTGTTAATAGCTGGGTTAACCTTTGAGGTAAGTATGGCTCAATTTTTTTTGTTGATATTAGAGAAGATAGCATTAGAAAATACATATGAGTAACCAATATTAATACAGCGTATGCTGTTTATTATTCTGTATTTTAATAATAATTTTAACTAGTTTATTTATATTATAGCTTGACACAAAGTAATAAATTAATATATCATATAAACATCTAATAAGATGTACATCTAATATTGAGGAGGTATAAAATGACTCTTGCTATTGAGATAAAGGATTTAACTAGAAAATATGAGGTTACAAAAGGTATATTACACAAAAGAAAATCTAAGATAAGTGCATTAAAGGGTATAGATTTTGATGTAAAAAAAGGAGAAATTTTTGGTCTGTTGGGACCAAACGGAGCTGGAAAAACTACGACTATCAAGATATTAGCTACATTGTTAGCACCTACATCTGGACAAGCTAAGGTGTTAGGCTATGACACATTTAAAGATTCAAAAAAATTACGACCTAAAATAAATTTTATATTTGGTGGAGAGAGAAGTTTATATTGGAGATTAAGTGCAAGAGATAACTTGTTATACTTTTCTGATTTATATAAAATAGATAGAAAAATTCAGAAAAAGAGAATACCAGAATTACTAGAAATGGTAGGAATTAAAGATAGAGCGGACGAAAAAGTAGAAACATATTCAAAAGGCATGAAGCAAAGATTACAAATAGCTAGAGGATTAGTAAATGATCCGGAAATTATATTTTTAGACGAACCTACAATAGGATTGGATCCAATAGGAGCTAGAGATTTGAGAAAAATAATTAACAAACTATCAAGTTTAGGCAAAACAATTCTCTTAACTACACATTATATGCATGAAGCTGAAGAGCTTTGCAATAGAGTTGCAATAATAAATAATGGAAAAATTATAGCATTAGATACACCAGAAGGATTAAAAAGGCTTACTGTAGGTAAATCAGTATTAGAGGTTAAAGTGCTTAGTGTAGATGATCAAAAAATGGAGAAAATGAAAAAAATAAATGATATAGAATCAATAAACGTGAGAAATGAACAACAATTCCAAATTATACAATTACAGTACTCTGGAAAAGAAGATATAACTGAGAGAGTAATAAAAATATTGGAAGGTTGTATGATTTTAAATGTCTTAACGAGAGTAGCAACATTAGAAGATGCATATATAAAGTTGGTTGGTGATGAAAAATGAAAAAGATTTTAAATGTTATATGGGCAAGTTGTATATTGCAAATGAAACAATCTTTTGCAAGAGCTACATTTAAATTTTGTATAATAGTACAGCCTATCATATATGGCATGATAACATACTTGATGTATAGAAATTCAGGACATGATAATTTTGTTTCCTTTGTAATATTAGGTACTGGATTTATGAGTTTATGGAGTTCTATATGTTTTTCTTCGGCAGGTGATATAGAAAGGGAAAGATATATGGGAACTTTAGAAATTATTACTTCGGTGCCATCAGATTTTAGAATTATAATGCTGGGTAAAATATTTGGTAATATAATATTGGGTTTATTATCAATGTTTATAACTTTCATATTTGTTACATTCACATTTTCAGTAAAAATGAATATAATTCATCCATACATATTTTTTGCTGTTTTTGTATTAACAATAATATCATTTATAGGAATATCAATGCTTTTAGCTTCAAGCTTTACACTTTCAAGGAATGCACGTGGTCTTATGAATTGTTTAGAATACCCAATATTCATACTGTGCGGTATAGTGTTTCCTATAAGTGTATTACCTTCATGGACTGCACCAATATCATATATATTGTCACCAACATGGTCATTAAAGATACTTAGAATGTGTGTTTCAGGCATAAAAGATGTACATGCTTTTTATATGTATTTAATAATACTTATAATATTAACAATTATTTATTCAATATTAGCTGTATTTTTATTTAACAAAATAGATCAAAGAACTAGAATAAAAGCAACGCTGGGGGTGTACTAATGATATCAAGATTTTTTAGACAATCAGTTATCTCATTTAAAGCATTATTTGGATGGCTTGATCCCAAAATATATATATTAGTAAAAGTAATAAATCCAATATTTCAGTTAATATTCTTCTGTCTATTAGCTAAATATACTTATAATACAAATGATATAAAACCATGGGTAATAGGCAATTCTATAATTTTATGTACATATAATTGTATATTTGGAGTAGGTACAATTTTATCAAATGACCGTAGATTTGGGACGCTAAAACTTGTAACAGCTTCTCCAACAAATAAATTTTATATATTTATAAGTAGAGCTTTCATGCATATAATAGATGCATTTTTCACTGTAAGCATTGGATTTATAGCAGGAGCTTTAGTATTTGGAGTAAATTTGACGGGGATTAATATCAGTTTGCTGGTATTAACAATATTGACAGCTATGATATCAGCAACCTGTTTCGGATTGATTATAGCAAGTTTAGGCTTAGTGACAAGAGACATGAATTTGATAATGAATAGTACTGCGATGGTGTTGATGCTCCTAAGTGGAGCTAATATATCAATAAATAATCTTCCCAAAGTACTACAAAAAATATCTTATTACATGCCATTATCAAGAAGTATTCAAGCGGCAAAATTAATTGGTGATGGAATATATACTGGCATATATTCTTTAATAGGACAAGAATTACTTATAGCTGTAATATATGCATTAATAGGGTTTATTATGTTTAAAATAACTGAAAGGCTGGCATTAAAGACAGGTAGTTTAGAAGCATATTAGTCCAAGATTTAGGGTTTAAATTTATAGTTCATAAAAAGAGATAAAGAAAGTAAAAAACCGAGCAAAAGTTACAGTTAAAGTACTCTTTTTGCTCGGTTTATTAATTTAAGATTTATGCGTTATAGCTTTTTACTCAATTCAATAAACTTATTTATATCCTCTTCAATTACATCAAGTGAGCTTTTCCAAAACTCTTTACTTCTTATGTCTATATTCACCATACTAGTAATAGTAGGGATATCGTTTTTACCTGTAGCTGCTAGTAGTTTGTCATATTCATCTATGAAAGAATCACCTTTCTTTACATATTCAGCGTATAAGCCTTTAGCAAATAAATCTCCAAATGCATAAGGGAAATTGTAGAAGTTTGCATCTGCATAATAGTAATGTGGTTTGCATACCCACATGTATGGATGTAATACACTGTGGTCAAGACCATCACCATAAGCTTCTTTTTGTGCATTTAACATTATTTCATTAAATTCCTCTACAGATAGTGCATGATCTTTTCTTACTTCAAATACTTTTGATTCAAACAAATAACGGCTGTATATGTCTACTATGACTTGAGTAGCTGATGATACTGATTGTTCTAATATACAAAAAGCTTCTTCATCAGTTGCTGATTTAAGAGCAGCTTTACCTACTATAGTTTCACAAAAGATTGATGCAGTTTCAGCAATTGGCATTGGGTAATCACTGTTTAATATAGATTCATTTTTTAAGCATGATCCATGATAACCATGACCAAGCTCATGAGCAAGTGTTGTCATGTTATTGTAAGTATTATTGAAGTTTGCTAGTATTCTACTTTCTCCTATGGAGTGTAAACCTGCACAGAAAGCTCCGCCTCTTTTACCTTCTCTAGGTTCTGCATCTATCCAATTTTTTTCAAATGCATTATCTGCAAAATTAGCCAATTTATCACTAAAAGTTTTAAAATTATCAACTATATACTTTCTGGCTTCTTCATATGTGTATTTAATATCTACATCACCTATAGGAGCAAAAATATCATAGAATGGCAGACCATTTTTGTGACCTAAAATTTCACCTTTAGCTTTTAAATATTTATGGAATACTGGTAATTTTTCTTTCATTGCTGAAAGCATAGCATCCAAAGTTTCTTTATCCATTCTAGAATTAAATAGAGTTTGAGCGAGAGGTGATTCATATCCTCTCATTTCAGAAAGAGTTAAAACTTCTCCTTTTATTCCATTTAAGCAAGCAGCTGATGATTCATCAATTTTTTTATATGCTTTTAATTCAGCTGAATATGCTTTTTGTCTTATTATTGGATCCTTATCATATGCAAGATTTCTGATTACAGGTAGAGGAAGATGTTTTTGTTCTCCATCTAACTCTATATCAACTAACAAATTAGAAGTTAGTATATCTTGAAGCTTTGACCAAGAAGTTGAACCTGTAGTTTTCATTTTAGAAATAGCTATTTCTTCTTCTTCACTTAATAAATATTTAGATTTATTTGCAAGTTCTTTTAAATAAAAACTATGTTCTTTTAGTAAATCATCTGAAGCTATTATTTCATCAAGATTTTTGACATTACCTAAATATTTTTCAAATAAAACATTTGGTTTTGTTAGTTTAGTAAGCATTATATCTAATTTATCACAATAATTTAATGCTGTTTGGTTTTTAGCATCTACACTTGTAGTTAAGTTAGCGAAATTAAATAATCTTTCAAATATAGTCGAAAATTCCATGTCAAGGTTCATATAGTCTTTTATTGTTTTAGCTGGGTTTTGAATATTTTGAAGGTTTTCATTAGACCATTTAATCATTGTGTCTATAATATCATTACATTTTGCAAGGTCATTTTTAAATTCATCACATTCAAAAGATGAATAAAGCTCATTTAAACTCCATCTCATTTCCATTGTATCTCCTCCTAAATTTATAGTATTAACCTGATTCATTGAAATGTATTAAAAAAAGTTATAGGTTTAATTAAATCATATAATTATTATACTCAAAAACACAAAAATATTAATAAAATTTAATAGATTGTATTTATATAATAGAAAAAAGGTTGTTACATCATTAAATATTTATGTAATGCAATAACCTTTTTAAATACATATGAATGTAATCATATGTAAATCAAAAAAATAATTGAAAGCTTATACTAAGATTTGAAGTTTTTAGTGTAGCGTTTTATACAATGGGTAATAATCATTTCTTTGTGCATCTTGAACCTAGCAAAAGCATAGACGGCAAACATAAATAGCATAAGCTTCTAAATTTAGATTTGCTTTTTTATTTGAATTTTTCACTTTATCACATTCTTTAATAAATTATTTGAAAATTGTTATAAAAACATTAGAACAGTTAAAATATAAAAAATAACAACAATTGCTTAAAATTATATATCAATATAATTAATAAAAATATATCAATTTTAAAATAGTGATTATATAATAAAATAGTAATAAATATATGTAATATCTGTGAGGAGGGGCATATATGAAAAATGATATTTACAACATTTTTAAAGAATTAGTTGCAATAAAAAGTGATACTGGAACAGTGCTAGAAAAAGATGTTGAAAATTACATATATACGTACATACATAATATAGATTATTTTAAACAAAACCCGTCATATTGTGGGAAATTTAAATTATCAGTAGATGAAGATTACTTTGATAGGGCTGTAATTTGGGGGCTAGTTAAAGGTGATGGTGAAGATACAGTTATTCTTATTAATCATCATGATGTTGTTGATTCTCTTGATTATGGAGTTTTAGCAAAATATGCATATGACATAGAAGAAATAAAAGAAAAATTAAAAGATATAGATATATCAAGAGAAGTAAGAGATGACTTAGAAAGTGATGATTGGATATTTGGAAGAGGTACCTGTGATATGAAAGCGGGCGGTGCTATACAACTTGATTTACTAAAGGAATACTCTAAATTAAAAGATTTTAAAGGAAATTTATTATATATTTCTGTTCCAGATGAAGAAAATTTGTCATTAGGTATGAGGGAAGGTATAAAGCTTTTAATTAAGTTAAAAAATGAATTTAATCTAAACTATAGCTTACTTATTAATTCTGAACCACATCAAAGGCAAAAGAATGATACAGGTATTCTATATGAAGGTTCTGTTGGCAAAATAATGCCTCAAATATATGTAAGAGGCAGAAAAACACATATAGGTGATATCTATCAAGGTTTAAACCCTAGCTTGATTTTATCTGAAATAGTTAAAAAGGTAGAAGTAAATACAGACTTTTCTGACATTGAAGGTGATGAAATAACACCGCCACCTTCATGGATCTATTTTAGAGACAAAAAAGAAAGATATGATGTGTCTATACCCCAGACAGCCGGTGGGTACTTTAGTATACTTACATTAAATAGAACTCCAAAGGATATTTTAGAGCAATTAGAAAAAGTGTGTGAAGATGCATTTGAAGAATCAATAAAGCATTTGCAAAATAGTTATAAGAAATATAATGAACTAACTAATAAAGAAAATGAGTCGCTTAATTGGAAAATAAACGTAAAGACTTTTGAAGAAATATATGAAGAAGCTAAACAAAATCATAGAGAAGATTTTCTGTCAGCATATGATGAAAAAGTCAAAAAACTAGAAATTAAGTTAAGAAAAAATGATATAAATTTACCAGAGTGTGGTTTTGTATTAATTCAAAAGACATTAGAATATATAGATGATCTATCACCAATAGTAGTGATATCATTTGCGCCACCATATTATCCTCATGTAGATAATATCAAATTAAATAATATAACAGATAAAGTAAGTGACTTAAGTGAAGTAATTAATGAATTTGCAATTAAAAATTGGGAGGAAAAATATATAAAAAAGAATTATTTTATGGGGATATCAGATATGAGCTATACAGGGCTTTTAGATAGTAGCAAAACAATACCATATATTGCACCTAATATGCCTCTATGGGCTAAGTTTTATACAATACCATTAGAAGAACTAAAGCAGTTAAACATTCCTGTTATAAATATAGGACCCTGGGGCAAAGATTTACATAAATTTACTGAGAGAGTATATAAAAAAGATTTATTAGAAAGAACGCCTATACTAATAAAATTAGCAGTAGATTATGTATTAAATTTGTAGAATACTCATTAGTAGACAGTTTCTTTGGATTGGAAAACCAAAAAAACTGTCTACAGTGAGGTTAATTTTTACTATATAGCTCAATAATTTTAAGAATAACTTCTACAGCTTTATTCATAGATTCAATACATACATATTCATATTTACCATGAAAGTTTTCACCACCAGTGAAAAGGTTAGGGCAAGGTAATCCCATAAATGACAATCTAGCGCCATCTGTACCTCCTCTGATAGGGCTAATCAAAGGAATAACATCACATTCTTCCATAGCTTTTTTAGCAGTTTCTATAATATGCATAACAGGTTCAATTTTTTCTTTCATATTATAATATTGATCTTTAAGCTTAAGTTCTACAGTGTTATCACCATATTTTTTATTTAAGAACTCTACTACATTTTTCATTAACTCTTTTTTCTCTTCAAATTTATTCATATCATGATCTCTAATAATGAATTTCATCGCTGCATTCTCTACAGTTCCTTTAATCCCCATAAGATGGAAGAAGCCTTCGTATCCTTCGGTATATTGAGGTTTTTGATCTGCTGGAAGCATTGAATTTAACTCCATAGCTATAAGAGTAGCATTGATCATTTTGTTCTTAGCTGAACCAGGATGGATATTTCTTCCGTTTATTTCAACAGATACGCCAGCCGCATTAAAGTTTTCGTATTCTAGCTCACCTATTGGTCCACCATCAACAGTATAGGCAAAATCAGCATTGAATTTTTTAACATCAAATAAATCAGCACCTGCACCAATTTCTTCATCTGGTGTAAATGCTATTTTTATGTCACCATGTTTTATATTAGGATTTTGGATTAAGTATTCTACAGCACTCATAATTTCAGCTACACCAGCTTTATCATCAGCACCTAGTAACGTTGTTCCATCAGTAGTAATTAAAGTTTTTCCAACATAATTTTTAAGTGCAGGAAAATCCACAGGAGATAGAATTATATTTTTATCAGAATTAAGTATAATGTCTTCACCATCATAGCCTTCAATTATTTGAGGTTTAACATTAGCACCTGACATATCTGGACTAGTATCCATATGGGCTATAAAACCTATTGAAGGAAGCTTTTCATTACTATTTGAAGGAAGCATTGCCATAACGTACCCGTTTTCATCTACACTTATATCTTGTAGATTTAATTCTTGTAATTCTTTAACCAATTCATTAGCAAGGTTGAATTGTTTTTGTGTACTTGGACAAGTTTTTGAATTTTCATCTGATTGGGTATCGATTTTAGCATATTTTAAAAACCTTTTTGCTACATTTGTCATTTAATCACTCCTCATAAACTAATATGTATCTAAAATTATTCTTAAATGTATTATACTTCTTATGGAAAAAAAAGAAAAGTTTTAATATGATGTTTTAAATAATAATTAATATTTTTAGTATTTCATAACACATAGAGAATTATAAACTAAATTCTGTTATTAAACTCAAATTATTCATAGAAAATTATGAGTAGTGAATCCAAATCTTGATTTGGTGGAACTGAATAGGAGATTCATTAACAAGATAGTTTTTTGATTATAACAAGGCACAAGATATCCCCCGCCTCGTTGAAACGGTGTGTTACAATTACTACGTAATTGCCTCCGTTGTTATAAGAAGTTCATTAAATGGCGGGAATCAACTCGGTATGCTTTCGAATTCACTGAAATTTTCTAATTCAGAGCTTACATCATATTTTCGGGAGTTATATGAATAAGCAGGTTTAATTAATACTAAAGATTTATAAATGACTTTTTTGTTAATACATGTTAAAATAAAACTGTTGCAAAGTTCTCTTTTTGAAATAGTGAAAATTTAAATAATTAGAATGCGTACACGAAGCAATCTTATTACATAGACTAATAGTGAAAGAAGGTTTTTATATACATAGGAAATATGTTATAATAATAAAATCCGTGTTAATCACACTAAATTAGTATTCAATCCAGATTATTCAAATTATATAAATAATCAGGGTTTTAAGTTCTGTTCTTATAACTCAGAACTATATAGCAAATTATCGGAGTTATATGATAATTTGGTTTAAATGTTACTTACAGAAAGGAGTTTGACTTTAATATGACTTACAATTATAAAACTAGTGGAGTATGTTCACAGCAAATCACATTTACTGTAGAAAATGGAATTGTAAAAAATGTATCATTTGTAGGTGGATGCCCTGGAAATCTTCAAGCAGTTGCTAGACTAGTAGATGGAATGAAGATTGAAGATGTTATTAAAAAATTGAAAGGTATAAAATGTGGTCCTAAATCCACTTCGTGTCCAGACCAATTTGCAACAGCACTTCAAGTAGTGTTAAAAAGAGAAGCAGAAGCTGTTTAAAATCTTAAAAAATGTTGATAAGCTGTGATGAGTGTGAAGCCATTTGTCACAGCTTAGTTTATTATTAATTTAGTATATTAGTTTTAAGTCTATATCAAGAAATTGTTATAGGCTTATTTTTTTTAAGCAGGGAACCCAAATCTATGATTTGGTGTGAGGTCGCTTACTGCTAGGAACGAAGTGAGCAGGAGTTACAGTTTGAAGGATTAATATAATGACTAATAAAAAGGAAATTAATAAAATAAATAATACAAAAACAATGTAGGCAAAGATTAAGAAAGCAGGGAACCAAAATCTATGATTTGGTGTGAGGTCGCTTACTGATAGGAACGAAGTGAGTAGGAGTTACAGTTTGAAGGATTAATATAATGACTAATAAAAAGGAAATTAATAAAATAAATAATACAAAAACAATGTAGGCAAAGATTAAGAAAGCAGAGAACCCAAATCTATGATTTGGTGTGAGTCGCTTACTCCTAGGAACGAAGTGAGTAGGAGTTACAGATTGATGATTTAAGAAATAAAAAACATTAAAGATAGACAAAAAATATATTATAAAAAAATGGGTATCTGAGTCAAAGAGTTAGAAAGCAGGGAATCCAAATCTATGATTTGGTGTGAGGTCGCTTACACTAAAATTTTTACACTACTGAATCAAAATAATAAGCCATGTGCCTTAAAAGGATGGTAATAGAAAATATATGAGCATCAATATTAACGCGACGTTGGATACTTTTGTTTTTAGCAAATAAATATACATACCAAAAATATACTGTTTTAGAATAAAAAATTTTTTAAATATGCTTTTAAAAAAAGAAGTAAAGTGATATAATAAATACGAACACACGTTCGGAAGGGTGATTTTTATGAATTCTAGGACTATTATGCACATAGATGTTAACAGCGCTTTTCTTTCGTGGCAGGCTGCATACAACAAGCAAATAGGCATAAAAGAGGATATCAGAGACATACCTGCTGTTATAGGAGGAGATATTTCATCTAGAAGAGGTATAGTGCTAGCTAAATCAATTCCAGCAAAAAAAGTGGGCATAAAAACAGGAGAAAGCTTATTTGAAGCAAGATTAAAATGCAAAAATCTTAAAGTAATTCCTCCTAACTATGATTTATATGTAAGAAGTAGCAAAGCATTTAGAAAGCTTTTAAGTGAATATTCACCAAAGATAGAGGTGTTTAGTATAGATGAATGCTTTATGGATTATACGGGACTCGAAGGTTACTTTGGTGATGCTGTAAATATTGCATATAAGATGAAGGAAAGGATATATAAAGAACTTGGTTTCACAGTGAACATAGGTATATCCACAAATAAATTGTTAGCTAAAATGGCAGGTGAGCTTCATAAACCTGACAAAGTAGATACCATATACCCACATGAAGTATCTAAAAAACTTTGGCCACTTTCTGTAGGAGAGTTATTTATGGTTGGAAGAAGGACTAAAAAAAAGCTTAACAAAATAGGAATACAGACAATAGGAGATTTAGCAAATAGTGATTATGAATTTATATCAAGCGTTCTAAAATCACATGGAAGATTAATACATCAATATGCATGGGGAAGAGATGCTTCTCCAGTTAGGAGTAATGATGATATACCTTTTAAAAGTGTAGGTAATGGAAGTACAATAAGCTTTGATGTTTGTGATAGAAGAACTGCTCATCTTATTATTTTAAGTTTAATAGAAACAGCATCAAAAAGATTGAGAAAAGCAAACATGCAGACTAGCTTAATATATGTAGGTATAAAGAATGGTGATTTTGCATACAGAAGTCATCAAAGGAAAATTTATACTCCTACTAATGTTACTATAGAGATATATGAGATAGCTAAAGAAATATTTGATGAAATATGGGATGGTATACCACTAAGACAATTTACTGTAAGACTTTGTGATATAAGCAGTGCACAGTTTTCACAGTTAAGTATATTTAATAAAGAAAATCATGATAAAAATTCAGCACTTGATAATGTAGTTGATAAAATAAGAGACAAATACGGTAAAAATTCATTAAAAAGGGGTGTTTTTGTAAATAGTGAACTGAAGCATATGATAGGCGGAGTAGGATCGGATGAGTATTCAATGATGTCAAGTATATTATAAAATAAGGAAGTGGTTATATGAAGATAATAAATCAACCGGTGGATACTATTGCTATATTTGAAGCGTCTAAGAATAAGATAATACCATATAAATTTAAATATAATGATCAAGCAGTAAGAATTGATACTGTAGATAAAGTATATGAAGAAAAACTTGCTGGTAATAGAAGACTTGTATTTGTATGTACTAACAAAGGATATATTAGATACGAATTAAAATATGAAATAGATACTTGTTTATGGTATTTGTTTAAAGCTTGAACTTGAGTGGTATTGTAGGCGAATGTGAAAATGGTTTTAACTCATTAGTTAATGGTGGGGGAATTGCACAAGAATCTTTTATGGTTCCAATTAAGAACAGTTTTCTTTGATTGTAGTAGAATCAAAGAAAACTGTTTCTTAAAAGCCACCTTAAAAAGAAATCTTGTACTATATTGGAGATTAGGGTTAAAATTTTAGGTCTTTTATAGTAAAGTTTTGCTTGATTGTAGTGAAAGTAAGTGGTTTTGGACATTAGTTAATGGTGAGGGAAATTCACTCAATAAAATTTTTAAGAGTTTAGAACTATTTTTAACTAAGCTTATCTGAATTGATGGAATTACCGTGAGCTAGAGAATTGTTATTTTAAATGTATTTTACAAATCAAAAAAACTAATGAAAAAAGTTTTTAAATATGATTAAATAGAATAAAGGAGAAAATTATTTGAAAGGGGTGAAAAAATGTATGAATTGGCGCATACGAGTATTGTTGTAAGTGATATAAATAAGTCCAAGGATTTTTATACAAAAGTTTTAGGATTAACTTATTTTGATACTCATGAAACTGATAGACTTAAGATGTTACTATTAAAAACTAGTAATAGCTTAATAGAACTACTTGAATACAAGAACATTGAGTTTAAAAAGAGAAACAAAGGTACTATAGACCATATTGCATTTTATGTTAATAATTTAGATGAAGAGATTATTAATATAAAAAAGAGAGCAGATATTAAATTTGCTGAGCCTAAAAGCTTGAAAGGTAAAAAACTTGTTTTTTTTGAGGGACTTGATGGTGAACGAATAGAACTTATAGAAAAATAATACTAAAAGTGGGGATGGTATGAAAAAGAAGAATTTAATATTTATGGTATCAGTATTTATATTAACAATTATTACAATATTTGGAATGGGAAATGGATTTTTAACAGTATCACCATATAAAGTTTATGCATCATTTGAAGAAGGAAAAACCAATATAATAATAGATGGGAAAGCAGTTATTACAGATGAGCATCCTATTATAGAAGAAGAAAATATTTATATACCAGTAGATGTTTTTATGAAATATATACATAAAGAATCTTTACTAAATACTGAAAATAAGACCTTGATAGTACATTTTTCCACTCCAGGTTTTATTTTACCCCAAGAAGATTCAAACAATAGGATTAGAAATGGTATATCTTTAAATTTCTTGTTGGCAAATAAAGAAGGTATAAATTATATAGACATAAAAGACATGGATAAGTTATTAGGCATAAAGATAGAATACTTTGAAGAAACGGATATTTTAAGTATAGATAATAATATACAGGATACAAAAATAGGATTAGTCAAAAAATCAACTTTGTTAAGATCAAAGGCTTTGTCTCATGGGTCTAGATTGGACAAGCTTTCTAAAGGAGAAAAGCTTGTAATTTATAAAAAGGAAAAAAGTAAATGGTATAAAGTAAAAAGTGAAAAAGGGTATGTAGGTTATGTACTAGCATCAAAAGTAACTATAAAAAAAGATGAAGAAATATCTGAAGTTGATACTAAGTTAAACGATTTAAAAGAACCTTGGAAACCAGAGGGTAAAATAGGATTTGCTTGGGAATATGTTTATAAAAGCACACCAGATATAAAGCAAGATGAAAAAATAGAAGGTTTAGACGTAGTATCACCTACTTGGTTTTCTATAACCGATAAATATGGATTTGTAAAAAACAAAGCATCTTTTGATTATGTCAAGGCGGCACATGAAAAAGGCTATAAGGTTTGGGGATTAGTTAATAATAGCTTTGATAAAGATTTGACTCGCGAGATTCTATTAAGCAAACAAGCTCAGGACAATATAATTAATCAACTTTTAGTTTATGCTAGTTTATATGATTTAGATGGTATAAATATTGATTTTGAAAATGTCTATTATGAAGATAAAGATATGCTTACAGCATTTATAAAAGATTTGACAGATGCACTCAAAGAAGAAAATCTTGTAGTGTCTATGGATATGACTATTCCTGGAGGAAGTTTAACATGGTCAAAATTTTATGACAGAGAAAAACTTGGACAAATAGTTGATTATTGCATGGTTATGACATATGATGAGCATTGGGCTTCAAGTCCTAAAAGCGGATCAGTTGCATCAATTGGTTGGGTAAAAAAAGGTGTAGAAAATACTTTGAAATCAATACCAAAAGAAAAACTATTAGTAGGTATTCCGTTCTATACAAGATTATGGGAAGAGACTAAGCTAAGTAATGGTAAAATAAAAGTAAAAGCAAAATCTCTATCGATGAATTCAGTAAATGAAAAAATAGAGCAATATAATTTAACACCTAGATGGTTAGATAAAGAGGGACAAAATTACGTTGAGTACGTTGAAGGTGGCAAAAAGTATAGGATATGGATAGAAGATGCTAAGTCTATAAAATTAAAATCAGATTTAGTAGACAAGTATGATATTGCAGGTACTGCATTTTGGAGAAAAGGTTTTGAGACTGAAGATGTGTGGGACGTTATTGCTGAAAGTTTAAAGTAGAGTATTAAAAAAATGAACTTCGATATTATAGAATATTGAAGTTCATTTTTTAAAGCAGAGAACTAAAGTCTATGAATATTTATGAATAATCTTCGTTTAACATTGGGTATACTATAACCATAAAATATTATAAAAAAATTAACAAATAAGGCAGAATTATGTCTTTGGGATTTAATAAAGTTCTAAATGATTAGCAAACTCAATAAAATATATTGACAAATGTTAATTAATTATGTTAATCTCATATAAAGAACCTTTAAGATAGTCCTGTGAGGCTAAAAAGGAAAATAAGAGATAATTATGCCTTTTTGCCCATAGCAAAGAGGTTTTTTTGTACCTTTAAATTAGTCCGGTGAGGCTAATAAGGGAGAATATTCTCCCAAAAAACTATAAAACATAAGGGGGATTTTTTTATGAGTTTGAAAGGCAGACATTTAATTGATCCATCAAATTTTACTCTTGCAGAAATCGATCAAATTTTAACAATTGCACAAGATATGCAGAAAGAACCACCAAAATATGCAGAGGTATGCAAAGGTAAAATACTTGCTACTTGTTTTTATGAACCAAGTACTCGTACAAGATTGAGTTTTGAATCAGCTATGCTAAAAATGGGTGGTAATGTACTTGGTTTTTCTGAGGCATCAAGTAGTTCGGTTTCAAAAGGTGAAAGTGTTGCTGATACAGTAAGAGTTATGGATGCATATTCAGATATAATAGTTATGAGACATAACAGAGAAGGTGCACCAAAACTTGCTTCCAATTTTAGCAGCGTACCAATAATTAATGGAGGAGATGGAGGGCATCAACATCCTACTCAAACACTTACAGATTTGCTTACAATCAAAAATCTAAAGGGTGAAATTAAAAATTTAAAAGTAGCTTTATGTGGAGATTTAAAATACGGTAGAACAGTTCATTCATTGATTAAAACTCTGGCAAGATATGAAAATATGTCGTTTTATTTAATATCACCTCAACAATTAAAAATTCCAAATTATATTAAAGAATATGTTAAATCTAATTATAATGTAAAAATAGTAGAAACTGAAAATTTAGATGATGTAATTTCAGAGATTGATATATTGTATATGACTAGAATACAAAGAGAAAGATTTTTTAATGAAGAAGATTATGTGAAATTAAAAGATAGTTATATTCTTACTAAAAATAAAATACAATCAGCAAAAGAAGACATGCTTATAATGCATCCACTACCAAGAGTTAATGAAATATATTGTGATGTAGATGATGATAAAAGAGCGGTATATTTCTATCAAGCAAAATGTGGAGTTTATGTAAGAATGTCATTAATGGCAAATCTTTTGGGGGTGTTAGATGATGTTAACTGTAAATAGTATAAAGAATGGAATAGTAATAGATCACATAAAATCAGGAAATGGATTGAAAATATTTGAAAAATTGAATCTAACAAAAGTGGATTACCCAGTTGTATTATTAATGAATGTTGAAAGTGATAAACTAGAAAAAAAGGATATAATAAAAATACAGGACAAAATAGATGTGGATTTAGCAATGTTAGGTTTAATAGATCCCAATATTACAGTTAATATTATAAAAAACGGTCAGAGAATAGAAAAAAGAAAAGTTGGAGTACCACAAAAAGTAAAAGGCTTATTTAAATGTTCTAATCCAAGATGCATAAGTAACCACGATTTATACGTAGAGCCTTCTTTTAATTTAATAGATGAAGAAAAAGTAAAATATCAATGTGAATATTGTGATGATTTTACTGAGTATAGAATATAAAGATTATGTAGGACGCCTGAGGGTGTCCTTTTTTTCTATTAAATATCTTTTTTACACTAAATAAACTTTAGTTCTCTACTCATAATTCAGAATTATACAGCATATTATAGGAAGTTATATCAATAATCAGAGATAATATTTTTATATTTTACAAATTGCAGGAAAAATGCAATCTAGTATAGAAATATAATCATTAAATAACATCTTCAAACTAGTATAATGACATCAAAGGTAAATAGTATTTAAATAATTGCTTATTTAAACGAAGCTATAAGTTTTAAGTTATTATGATAATTATATTACCCTAATTATTCATATAACTTTGAATTAGAAGATTCCAGTGAATTTGAAGGCATACCGAGTTGGTATGTCAAAAATTAATGAACATCAGAATATTTAATATTCTGACTAATTTAGGTTTAAAACTATAAAGTAAGTTATGTTTTAATACAGTTATATAGTGTTTAAAATAATTTAAAGGTAAAAGAAATTATTAAAAATACTTAATAGAATAGTTTATTAGCAATGTTCATAATAATATAAACAATTTACTAATATAATGTGTTATTATAATGTCGATGGTCTATTGTATACAGGCAGTATTAATAATATAAGCTAAAGCTAAAATCTATCAACATAAGTATCCATGAACTTTGAAAAATATACAGTATTTATATATGCGTTACCAATTGAACATTGTCAATTATAACTTATAAAAATATTGTAGTGTGTATTAAAGCACACAAAAGGGAGGTTTTCTAAATGTATGCGCTTTTCTTAGTGTTAAATAAGATAAATATGCTAGATGAAATACATGAAATCTTTTACAATTTAGGGGTAGGAGCAACAACTATTGATAGTATGGGAATGGGTAAAGTATTGTTAGAGCATGATGTAAATAGAGCACTTTTTTCTAATATGAGAATGATACTAGAAGGATATAAACCTTATAATAAGACAGTAATAAGTGTAATAAGAGATGAAGAAAAATTAAATCAAGTTGTGGCACAATTAAAGCAAAAACTTGGAGATATTAATAACAAACCAGGTGTAGGATTTTTATTTGTAATGCCTGTTATACAATGTAATGGTTTTAAGCTTGAAGAAGCTTAAATAAATATGTTATATTATTATATATAATATAGCGAAGATATGTTAGTTAAGCATGAATCATTAGGCTCAATGGTAAAATACAGAAAAGTACTTTATAAATTACTTTAATTACAAATTTAAACAAACAATTCAGTAAAGAACTAGTTTGCTATTATATTGACTAAACATTGAAATAGTACTATAATATGTTTATTGACACGAACGTCAAAGAACAAAATATTTGATTTGGTTAAACTACATAACAAAAATATATTATCAACAATCTTAAAAGTTTATAATTTTTTAGAAAATAAAATTTTATTTTCATTTTACTTTATGGAATTATTTTTAATGAATGTAAAAAAGAATTTAATAATAATTATTGAAGTGAGACTTAAAATTTTTAAGTCTCATGTTATATGTAGAAAAATTTTTATAGATAAAATTAGCAGAATGGGGTGGATAAATGAACAAGTTTTTGAATATTGGGTTGGATATTGGTTCAACTACAGTTAAAATGGTGGTAGTTGATAATAAGCTTAATGTTTTGTATAAAAAATATCTAAGGCACTTTTCAGATATAAAAAATACAGTTGTGAATATGTTTGAAGACTCTAAAACTTTATTATCAAAAAATTTAATAACTATTATGATTACAGGTTCTGGTGGATTAGATATATCTAAAAAATTAGAAATACCTTTTATACAAGAAGTAATAGCATGTACTAATACTGTTGAAATAGTTGCACCCCAAACCGATGTTGCTATAGAATTAGGTGGAGAAGATGCAAAAATAACATATTTAGGAGATTCAATAGAGCAGAGAATGAATGGAACATGTGCAGGTGGAACGGGAGCTTTTATTGATCAAATGGCGGCTTTATTACAAACAGATGCTTCAGGGTTAAATGAGTTAGCAAAAAACTATACGACTATTTATCCAGTTGCTTCTAGATGTGGAGTTTTTGCAAAAACTGATATACAGCCTTTACTTAACGAAGGTGCTGCAAAAGAAGATATTGCAGTATCTGTATTACAAGCAGTAGTAAATCAAACAATAAGTGGATTAGCACAAGGTAAGCCAATAAAAGGTAATGTAGCGTTTTTGGGAGGACCTTTACATTTTATGTCTGAGCTTCGAAAAAGATTTATAGAAACTTTAAAGCTTGAAAAGAAAAATACTATTATACCTGATGACTCACAGTATTTTGTTGCTTTGGGAGCAGCGATATCTTCAAGAAAAGAACGTCAAATTCCTTTTGAATGCTTATATGAAAAGATACCAAATATAACTGCAATAAATGATGGTACTAATAAAGATATAGAGGCATTATTTAAGGATGATGAGGAATACAAAGAATTTCAAAACAGACATTCTAAGCATAAGGTGAAAAGAGCTGATATAAATAAATATAGAGGGAATGCTTATTTAGGAATAGATGCGGGTTCTACAACTACCAAGCTTGCACTTATTAGTGAAGATGGTGAGTTATTATATCAGTATTATGGTAGTAACTTAGGTAGTCCACTACAATCATCAATAAAATCCCTTAAGCAGTTATATGAAAAGCTTAATAAAGATATCAAAATAGTTAATTCAACTGTGACTGGATATGGAGAATATCTTATAAAATCAGCATTAAAAGTAGATATTGGAGAAATTGAAACAGTAGCACACTATAAAGCAGCAGAATTCTTTTTGCCTGGTGTTGAATTTGTTTTAGACATAGGCGGACAAGATATGAAAAGTTTAAAAATAAAAAATAAAGTAATAGAATCAATAATGCTTAATGAAGCTTGTTCTTCTGGCTGCGGTTCCTTTATAGAAACTTTTGCCAAATCGCTAAATATGGAAGTAGAGGAATTTGCAAAGAGTGCTATAAAATCAAAAGCACCTGTTGATTTAGGAACTAGGTGCACAGTATTTATGAATTCAAGAGTAAAACAAGCACAAAAAGAAGGAGCTAGTGTAAGTGATATCTCAGCAGGAATATCAATATCTATAATAAAAAATGCATTATTTAAGGTTATAAGACTAAAAAGAACAGAGGAGTTAGGTAAAAAGATTGTAGTACAAGGAGGAACATTTTATAACGAAGCTGTACTTAGAGCTATGGAAAAAATTATTGGTGCTGAAGTAGTAAGACCTGATATCGCTGGTATAATGGGTGCATTTGGTGCGGCATTAATTGCAAGAGAAAGGTATACGAAAGATTATAAGACTACTTTAATAAACGTAGATGAGTTAGATAATTTTAAGGTCGATACAACAATAAGACGTTGCGGATTATGTGGAAATAATTGTATCCTCACTGTCAACAAATTTTCAGATGGTAGAAGTCATATTTCTGGCAACAGGTGTGAAAGAGGATCAGGAGTAGAAAAGAAAAAAAATGAATTACCAAATCTTTATGAATATAAATATAAAAGATTATTTAACTATAGTCCATTAGCTCTAGAAGATGCATATAGAGGTGAAATTGGTATTCCAAGAGTTATGAATATGTATGAAGATTATCCATTCTGGTTTACATTTTTTACGGAGTTAGGGTATAGAGTTATTTTATCACCTAGATCAAGTAAAAAGATATATGAAGAAGGAATGGATACAATACCTTCAGAATCTGTATGTTATCCAGCAAAGCTTGTACATGGACATATAATGAGCTTGATTGATAAAAGAGTAAACAAAATATTTTATCCTTGTATACCATATAATATAAAAGAAGATGAAAATGCAGATAATCATTATAACTGCCCTATAGTTACATCATATCCTGAAACAATAAATGTTAATGTAGATGCTATAAAAGATAAAAATATTATATTCTATCATCCGTTTTTGCCAATAGATAATCCAAAAAGAATGGCAAAAAGATTAAAAGAAGAATTAAAATATGAAGAGCTTAAAGAGGATGAAATAAAAAAAGCATTGAAGTTGGCCTATGATGAATTAGATAAATATAAACATGATGTAATGAAAAAAGGTGAAGAAGCAGTAAATTTGGTAAATCAAAAAGGTATAAAGGCAATAGTTCTTGCAGGTAGACCTTATCATATAGATCCTGAAATAAACCATGGAATACCTGAGTTAATTCAATCTTTTGGATTTATAGTATTATCAGAAGATGCTATCAAGCATTTAGACAAAGTAGAAAGGCCACTTAGAATAGTAGATCAATGGATGTATCACTCAAGATTGTATTCAGCAGCTCAATTTATAGCAAAACATAAAAATATTGAATTGATACAATTAAATTCATTTGGATGTGGCTTAGATGCAGTAACAACTGATCAAGTCAAGGACATACTTGATAGATATGGTAAAATATATACTTTAATAAAAATTGATGAGATTAGCAATTTAGGAGCAGTAAGGATAAGGATCAGATCGCTTATAGCTGCCATAAATGAAAGAGATAAATCTAATTTTCAGCCTAAAGAATTATATAAAATGCCTAAAAAAATAATGTTTACAAAAGAGATGAGGAAAACTCATACTTTATTAGTTCCACAAATGTCGCCTATTCATTTTCAGTTTTTCAAGACAGCATTTGACAAAGCGGGCTATAATATTGAAATATTGCCTTCTGTAGATAAAACATGTGTTGATGAGGGTTTAAAATATGTTAATAATGATGCATGTTACCCATCAATAATAGTTATAGGTCAAATAATGAAAGCATTGCTATCAGGAAACTATGATTTAAACAATACGTCTGTAGTAATATCTCAAACAGGTGGTGGATGTAGAGCAACCAATTATATTGGATTTATAAGAAAAGCATTAAAGGATGCGGGAATAGACCATGTACCTGTTATATCTGTAAATGCTGTTGGAATGGAGAAAAATCCGGGATTTAAAATTACTATACCATTATTGAAAAATATGATGATGGGATTAATATATGGAGATATATTAATGCGAGTTTTATACAAAGTTAGACCTTATGAAATGATAAAAGGTTCTGCAAATGAATTATACAATGTATGGGTTGATAAGTGTAAAAGATCACTCATAAAAAATAAAATGAGCGATTTTAATAAAAATGTACGAGAAATGATTAGAGATTTTGATAATTTTAAAATAGATGAACATGTTATTAAGCCGAAAGTAGGAATTGTTGGAGAAATATTAGTAAAATATCATCCTACAGCTAATAACGATATAGTTGGGTTATTGGAAAGAGAAGGAGCAGAAGCAGTAGTTCCAGATTTAACAGACTTTCTATTATATTGTGCTTATGATAATAATATAAAATATAATATTTTATCAGGTAGTTATAAGCAAAATATTTTAGGAGATTTAGCTATAAAGGCTATTGAATACTTTAGAAAAGATATGAAAGAAGCGTTGCGTAACAGCAAGAGATTTGAACCTCCAGTAAGCATTTCTGAACTTGGTAAAAAAGCGTCTAAACATCTTTCGTTGGGTAATCAAACAGGGGAAGGTTGGTTTTTAACAGCAGAAATGATTGAATTAATTAATTCAGGGGTTAATAATGTACTATGCCTTCAACCTTTTGCATGTTTGCCTAATCACATTACTGGAAAAGGTATGATTAAGGGATTAAATAAGTCATATCCATTAGCAAATATTGCTGCAATAGATTACGACCCAGGTGCAAGTGAGGTAAATCAGTTGAACAGAATAAAATTGATGTTGTCAATAGCATTTAGAAATTTGGATAAACCGTTGGAAACTTTAGATTTAAATTATAATTTATAAATAAGAAGGGGCAACTCAAAAATATTTTTAGAGTTGCTCCGTTTTTTTATTTATAGGGAATTATAAATTAAAATAGTATGTCTGTGAATAAATATCAAAAAGTCTTCCTTTTTAATCTAAAAATTGAAGACTTTTTGATATTAAAAAATTACAAAAATATATAAAGGCAATAATTCATATTTTATAGTATGCTCCAGATGAAAAAATAATTTATTAAGCTTGGATGTAATATAATAAATGACAATTGCTTGTAGAGAAATTTAACTTTGTTTAAAATGTTGAGGCTAAAATTATAAGTACTATGATAACTATAACTATGCTTACAATTGTGTATAGAGTTCGTTTTCGTATAAAGAACATCTTTGACATCATACCACCTCTATTTTAAAATATATTGAATTACAAATAGATAAAAGCTTATATTATAAAATATTTTACTTCAAAAGGATTTATTACAATAAACTTGTTTTATTAAAAAATTAATAGAATGTAATAAAAATAATTGTGTGATATATAACATTAAATATTACATAATATCGTAATTAAGTAAAAATACAAAGAATCCTTTTAGACGACATATACTTGTGATATACTAAATATAGAAAAAAATACATACTAAGTAAATATATTTATAAATTATATGTTATCGGATCGATTATGGACAAGTCATTTCGTTTATTAATATATCACTGTAGCCTTGGATTTTATCGAAAATCAAATAAACAATGGGAGGTAGGGACATGCTATCAAAATTACAAAATTGCAACAAGAAATTGAAATTAGATGAGCTACCATCAATGATAGCCCATGAAGTAAAAAGAGCTTGTGAATTAATTGATGCTGAAGAGTATTACGGAGCACTTATTCAAATTAAAGACAGTTATGAGGTATTGATAAAGACAATTGTTTTAATTGCTATAATGGATAAAAAAGAATATTTTGAAGAGTTAGATAAAATTCCTAATGACTTATGGCTTAATTATTACCATTATATAGCATATAATAGTACTGAAGTATATAAACATAATGACATTGATAGATTTAAAAAAGCATTTGAAAAGTGTTTTAGTATGTCTTATGAAAATAAAGAAAGAGCAAGAATGTCAAATTTATACGCATATGAAATTAATGAAGTAATAGATTACTTAAATTATCGTGAAATAATAAATGTATTAGTTGATAATAATCTTTCATTGGGTTATTGGAGAGATTTATTGAATAAAGCAAAGAAATTGAAATATATTGATTCTAATATTATTAAAGTATTAGAAGAAGTATACAGTTATACAAAACCAGATTCAAGTAGTGGCTTTGATTTGGTCAATTGGAGAAATACAGAAATCGGACATGGCGCATTAAAATTTTCCAATAATATAGAATTCAAGAATGATTTAAATAATAAACTAGACATATTAATTGAATTGATTGAAAAAGTACAAATGCATTTAGTTAATATCAAATTTAAATACAAAGTGGTTGGTAGTAAGAACAATTATAATGATTTAAGTGGACCAGAAAGAGCACTAGATTTAAAAGAAGAACATTATAAATTAAAATTGAAAATATACGAGAGTCTGAATTTGACGGAAAAGATGAATATTCAAAAATATTATAATTATCAAAACAAGGATATACTTCGTTTAGCAAAAACTATAGATATTGAACCACTCATTACAATTAGTAATAGAGGAATATATTTATTTGATTCTTTTCATTCATGGAAATTTTGTTCCTACTCAATTGATTATCCTAATGGAGTTAAAAATATTAGTACAAAAAGACTAAATAATTGGTTGAATGATAAAAAAAACAAGTATCATTCACCAGTCAATAATGTATATTATAATACACATTCAAATGTCATTCCTCCTGAAGTTAAAGAGGAAATGAAAAAATTAGGAACTTGTAATGATTACTATGAACCAACTTATTTAAAAAATAAAGTTATTGATTATATGGAAAACAATAGTTCTGGAATTTTATTACTTTCTCTTGATCGAGGTATGGGTAAGACAATATTTGCTAGAGCTTTGGATACAAAAAATATTCTTGATGAGGATGTTTATTTAACGAGGGTTATTTATGTTAATAGTTATACAAATTTTTTAAGGACTTCATTTAATGATGAATTGCAAAGGGTTTTTCAACATGGATGTACCATTACAGAATTTAATCTTGAGATTACAAATTCAGGCAAGGGTAATATTCATAGAAAAAATGTATCAAAATATTTAAATAACATAAAAGGAGTGTATCCGAATAAAAAAGTTGTTTTGGTAATAGATGGTTTAGATGAAATACCAGATAGAGTATCAAACACATTATTAGATAGTATTCCAATAAAAAGTGATTTAGATGAAGGCGTATATATAATATTAACTGCACGCAATAATGAAAATAGTACTATAAATTTAATTATTAAGGATATTTTCATTAAAATAACTAAGATTAAAGAAATATGTAATGTTGATGAAGTTAAATATACTATTGTTAGTCATGAATATCAAGATTTTATTAGAGAGTATTTGAAATCGAAAAAGAACAAGAACAAGGTTGAAAAATCCATAAGTGATGAAAGGATGAATGAATTATTAAAGGAACCAGATAGATTGAGAATGGTATATCTAATTATTTATAAATCTTATCTAAAAAATAATGATAATGATATAAAAAACCATAATGAAATTATTAAATATCACTTAAAAAAATTAATAAAAAAAACAGGAAATAATGCTAGATACAACAATATAATCCATAAACTTATTGGGTTATTAGCGTTTATCGAAGAGCCATTAACCCTTTATGAGATACATTATTTAGTTTCTGTATATACTAATGAAATTGAATTAATTGGACATTTGTCTGATTTAAGCCCTTTTATTAGGGTAGATAGAAATTCTGATTCCAACAATCGATACTCATTAAGTCATAATTTGTGGGTTGAGCAGGTAAAAAAACTATATAAAGAAAATATTAGCAATATAAGATTTGAATTAAAAAAATTGATTAAATCAATTACAGTTGATAATATAGAACAAATATTGAATAGAAGTAAGAAAGATATTAAAAAAGATATTAAAGAAAATATTGAAAAAAATCTTGAAATAGAGAAGAGTATTTATAAAAATTTAGATTATTTATTAGGATTAATAACATTATTTTCATATAGTAAAAAAATTTATGCTGATAAAGATGAACTTTTGAAAGATACTGAATTAGAAAAAAAAGTTTTTGAACTAGTTAAATTCATAAAGGAACTAAAAGATCATTCAAAAAAATATCCTATACTTAAAAATAGAAAAATGACTTTGCTTAATTACCTTGAAGATATTGAGAAATATAAAAAAGATATAAATAATCAAGATTCTGTTTTATCACCTTATGTATTAAGAGAGATTGCAAATTATATTCGCGATAATAGACCTATTGATGAATATTCTAAAGCAGATACTTACTATAATAGAGCATTAGAGTTACTAGAAAAAGATAATAAAAGGATTAGTAATGAATATTATGATATATTTAATAGCAAAGGATTGCTATACAGAAAATGGAGAAAGAATAAAGAAGCAATAAAAATATTCAAGGAATGTGGAGAGCATTTTGCAAATTTAAAAAATGATGATTATAATTTATTGTATGCTAAGATAATTTCTAATATTGGTATTGAGCTAAGAAATATTACCTTTTGTAGTAAAGATATGAGTTTGCTTGATAAATCAGTAAATTACTTTAGGAAAGCTATTGATATTAAGAAGGAATTAAATGAAATATATATAGAACGAGATGATGGTGATACTTTAGCGTTTTCTTATCATAGTTTGGGTCTTACTTACTTTTATAAAGCTGTATTAGAAAATTTAGAACGAGATGACATTTATAAGTTTGAGGAGTATTGTAAGGATACTATTAAGTTTAAGAAATATTGTAGTGAAAATGGTATGAAACCTGAATGTAAGATGGTATTTAATCAAGCGATAGATTTATATAAAGATTCTATAAATCAGTTTAAATTAGTAAAGAGTCGAGGTTATAGTATTTACGAAGATGTTATGGTTTATTGTAAAAGCCATCTAGCAACTATTTATTGGGTTCTAAATAAAAATGAAGAAGCAAAAAAAGAATTTATTGAAGCACATGAAATATTTATATTAAATATACAAAATCAGTCCATTAATTATTGTAAGATGTTGTGTTACAACATTGTGAATTTATTGCAAGTTTTAAAAGAGTTACACTTATCAGATGATTTAAAGAGATATTATGGAGAATTAGATGATATCCTAAAGGTTTATGACAATAAAATTGAAAAATTAAAGCTAAGAGAAAGTTATAGAGATTTTATCATTTCATATAAGGGATTCGTTAATGTACCAGGTGAAGTTGCTACTGCAAAAGAATAGGATTAAAGGAGAAATGATGATGACTAAAGAAGAGTTAATGAAGTTTGAAGAATTTATTTTGGATTCATTTAGTAATGATATAATGAACAGGGAATTAAGATTGTCTCTTGAAGAAAAAGAGTATTTAGAGAAGATGTACTCTAGAGTTATTATAGAAGAGATGGATGAATACAAATCAGGGGAAAAAAAAGAATGGTACAAAGTTAGCTTTCCATCACTATAACTGTTTTAATAAAGAATTCTAATTCTATATATTTTAAAGTTTTTATAACTTGAAAGCATTATATTTAATGACATTGATTTCGTGTTAAGACGTACATATGTAAAGATATTACTAATATTTAGAAAAAATAGTATATTGTACGTAACAAGCATTATATTAAGGGGGATTGCCTTATGCAATGTAAGTATTTTTCAAATATAATGATTCCATTTAGCTATGAAAATACATATGCAAAGTTATTAGAAACCATTGAATTTAAGAAGAATGATAAAGGGGTTTGCTGCTGGCGAAAAGAAGAGATAAAAACAGAGCGGTTTTATGAACATATAGATAATCTTATAGCTAGCTCTGGATATGAATCATTAGAAAGTGATAATTACTGTAAAAATGTAGGACAAAAATTTGTACTTGATCAAAATAATGGGAGAAATTTTTTTCATCAAAGGAGATATAAGAGTATTGATGTAGGTGTTAAAGAAGCCAATACGCCAATAGTTCCCGCACAGAACAAAGATCAATTAACTTTTAATGATGAAAAGAATGGAGATTTTAATTTTAGTATAGAAAGTATAGAGATGTATATTATTGAAACCAATATCGGATTTATAAATTATAAAATGAGGTACTTTAATAAAGAAAATAATCAAAAAAAGGATGACAAAATAGAAGTAGATCAATTGATTGATTATATATACAGATTAAAAAAGCTATATTCATTTAATGATGGTAATATTGAGTTACATAAAAGAATTGGAAAAGACCAATACATAAAATTTCGGTTTTGCATGGCTTCATTAACACAATCAATCATTAGTGATACTGGAATAAAAGTTAAAACATTTTTTGAATCCCAACAACAAAAACCTAGACAAGCCTTGATTTATACTGGTGTTTTGCTAGAAGAAGAAATAAAGCAAAAGAAATCGTTAGAGTATATGTTCTATTTAAGGCATGGATTTAGACATAATTACAATATTTCTCATACAGAATATTCTATCCAAAACAATGAAGAAGTTTTTAGTCCTTTTGAAAATATTCTTTGGGGAGTTTCTATGGAAGGCTGTGGAGCGTTGGCTTTTCCTATGGAGAATAATAATGATGACTTTATCACTCAAGGATTTTTAGAAAGAGCACAACATTCTTATTTTTATATGTATCTTTTAGCATTAAGCCAAAGGCATAGTTTAATTAATTTCTCTATAGAGGCATCAACCCTTCCAAGCAAATTAAAAATAGAGGATGATCCACAACAAAAAATAAAAGTAATAAATAATCTAAAAGAAAGAATTGCGTTTTTTAATCTCAAATGGATGTTCAAACATCTTTCTAATATTTCTCATTATGTTAAATTTTACGAATTACTAAGGCGAAATTTGAGAATAGAAGAGGTATTAACCGAACTCGATTTTGAATTGTCCATTTTATCACAGATGATTAGATTTGCTGAAGAAGAAGTAAAGGAAAAAGAGCTTAAAGACAGAGAGTTGGAAAAAGAAAAAGAAGAAGAACGTCAGAAGACCTTTAATAAACTAATATTAATTATAACATCTCTATTTGCTATCATTCAAACCACTGGTTCATTGTGGCCACTGATAGATGGATATAAAAGGATAATTAGTTCAGGAAACAAGTCGATTATTTTTATTATTATTGAGGTGATTTTTGTATTAGTTTTTCTTATTTTGATTGTACAGGCTGTTTCAAAGAGGAAAAAATAATTATTGTTAAGGGGTGGATGAATTCTGGTCAATAAGAGGCTAGTGTAACTCTAACTCGTTTCGTTCCTAGAAGTAAGCGACTTAACCCAAATCTATAGATTTGAGTTCTCTACTTTCTAAATCTTTGCTCAAAATAGTTTTTGATATCATGATTATGCGATTTTAACATTTTCATTTGTCTTTAATTAATCCTTCAATCAGTAACTCCTACTCACTTCGTTCCTAGGAGTAAGCGACTCACACAAAATCGTAGATTTTGGTTCGCTGCTTAAAAAAAACTGACTGTAAAAGTCAGTTTTAATAAGGTGATTTTTCATTTAAAAAGTATATAGACATTGTACCAGGGCCTGAATGAGCACCTATCGTACAACCCATCAAGTTTATAAGAAAAGAATTACAATTATATTTTTCTTTAAGAAGTTCTTTAATTTTTATAGCATTAGGTTCATCATCTGCATGACATATTCCTATTAATTGCTTGTCTAAATCGACACCTCTTTCACCAATTATTTCAACCATTCGTTTTAACAGTTTCTTTTTACCACGTACTTTTTCTAAAGGAACCAGTTTACCATCTTCAACATTTAAAATAGGTTTTATATTAAGCATACTACCAATAACAGCTGATGCTCTACTGACTCTACCACCTCTAAATAAATATTCTAAATCATCAACTGTAAATATGTGTTCCATATGATTACAATAAAAATCTAATACTTCTAGTATTTCTTGTTTGCTTTTACCTTCTTTAGCAAGTTGAGCAGCTTTATAGACAACTAAACCAAAACCTAGAGAAGCACATTTAGTGTCTATTATATCTAAATCAAAATCAGGATATTTTTCTAAAATTTCTTGCTTTACCAATAAAGATGTTTGGTATGTACCAGATAAACCAGATGAAAAAGCAATATAGATGCAACTTTGCTTAGCTTTAGCATATTTTGAAAATACTTCTTTTAAATCAGGTATAGAAAGCTGAGCTGTTTTCGTAGAAGAACCCTTTTTCATATTTTCATATAAAAACTTAGGATTAATATTCACAGTGTCTTTATATTCCTGTTCATCAACGTAAACAAGTATTGGCATAAGTTCTATGTCAAGTTTTTCAATTATATCTTTTGGAAGGTCACATGCACTATCAGTTATAATTTTAATACACATATTATCAATCCTTTCTTTGTAAAAACAATCAATTATATTATATTACAATAACATAGTTATGTAAATTATGAAATATCAGTTATCGGTTTAAAGTGTAAATAATTGAGTGAGGAAATATCTATGTAGAAAAAAAATAAAAAACTTGTTATAATATATTTGAAAGCTACGGACTGTATACAAAATGCAACCAATTTAGATAAAGGTTAGAAAAGAGGTAGAAAAATGGTTAAAATAGAAGTTTGTATTGGTAGTGCGTGTCATTTAAAAGGTTCTTATGATGTGATCAAGAAACTTCAAAGTATTATAGATGAAAGAAGTTTAGAAGATAAAATAGAAATTAAAGCCTCTTTTTGTCTAGGAGAATGCACAAAAGCTGTATCTGTTAGAGTTGACGAAGAAATAGTTGTATCGGTTGATAAAGATAGAGTAGATGAATTCTTTAGTGAGTATATAGAGAGGAGATTATAAGATGAAGTTCATGCATTTTTCTAAAGATAAATGTAATCATTGCTATAGATGTTTAAGAGCTTGCGACTCTAAAGCTATAAAGATATTAGATGATATAGCAAGAATAGAAGATGATTTATGTATAGCTTGTGGGCAGTGTTATACTGTATGTCCACAACATGCAATAAGTATAAATAATTATATTCAAGATGTTAAAGATGCAATAAAAGATAATAAAAAAATCATAGCAAGTATAGCTCCATCTTTCCCAGGTGCATTTGAATTAGATGATTCTGGTCAGATTGTATCAGCATTAAAAAAACTGGGATTCTCTATAGTTGAAGAGACTTCAATAGGTGCAGAAATAGTTATCGATTATTACAGGGAATATGTAGAAAAAGGAGAGTATAAGAATTTAATATCTACTAGTTGTCCAGCAGCAAATTATTTGGTAGAAAAATATTATCCTTCTCTTGTTGATTATATGATTCCAGTAGTGTCGCCGATGATAGCTCATGGTAAAATATTAAAGCATATGTATGGAATGGACTCTTATGTAGTATTCATTGGTCCATGTATTGCAAAAAAATATGAGAGCAAAGATTTTGAACATGAGGGGGTAATCGATAGTGTCTTGACTTTTGAAGAACTATCACAATGGATTATTAATGAAAACATAAATATTAAATCTCTTAAGCCAGAAAAATTCGACAGAAGATCTAGTAAATCAGGAAACTTATTTCCTATAAGTGGGAGTGTATTTTCTCATAATATAGACAAGAAAAATTGTAAATATGATTTTATAACGGTTAATGATATCAAAGAATGTAAAGAAATTTTGAGTTATTTAGAATCTGGTAGTATAGAAAATCTTTGTGTTGAACTTAATGTATGTAACGGTAGCTGTATTGGTGGTCCAGGTATGCCAAAAGATAACAGCAACTATTACAGTAGATATGAAAGAGTAAGAAAATATGTCAGTAATAAAGAATATATAGAAAATGAAGATATTCATAAAATGACTCATATGTTAAATTTCCATAAGAAATTTTTTGACAAAAAAGTTGATAGAAAAATAGCAAGTCCAGAAGAAATGAGAAATATATTAAGAAATATGGGTAAATATGAAGAAAAAGATGAGTTAAATTGTAATGCTTGTGGTTATCAGACATGTAAAGAGAAGGCACAATCAGTTTACGAAGGTATGTCTGAAATCAAAATGTGTTTGCCGTTTATGAAAACAAAGGCTGATAGTTTGAAAAATGTTATATTTGAATATAGCCCAAATGTAATATTTTTATTAGATAATAATTTATTTGTAAAAGAGTTTAATCCAACATCAGAGAGAGTTTTTAATATAAATTCAGAAAATATTATTGGCAAACCTATATCATTTATAATAAAAGATGATTTATTTTTAAAAGTAAAAGAGACTAAACAAAATTTAATAAAAGAGAAAATGTCCTTTCCACAATATGGTGTAACTTTATTTACAAATATACTTTATTTAAATGAAGAAAATGTAATATTAGCGATAATGACAGATATTACAAAAAATGAAAAGAATAAGAAAGAACTAGTAAGGGTTAAAGAGAATACATTTAATGCTGCGCAAGAAGTAATAAACAAGCAGATGAGAGTAGCACAAGAAATAGCTAGCTTATTAGGAGAAACGACAGCTGAAACTAAAATGATATTAACAAAACTTAAAGAAATGCTTTAGAAAAAAGTTTATATTTGAAATTTATATATTTAGTTTAGCTAAATAGTTAATAAATATCATATAGTGATGAGGGGTTGTTTTTATGGGTCTATTTATTGATGTTGCCTATGATAGTATAAATAAATATGGCGAAGAATTGTGTGGAGATAAAGTAGAAATAATAAAATCAGATGATAAGGTTATTGTAGTTACTGCTGACGGTTTAGGTAGTGGCGTTAAGGCTAATATATTATCAACACTTACAACGAAAATAGCGGGTACAATGTTAAATAAAGGTGCTAGTATTCATGAAACTGTTACTACAATTACAAATACTCTGCCTGTATGTAGTGTGAGAAAACTCGCATATTCTACTTTAGGAATAATACAAGTTTCTCTTGATGGAAAAGCGTATATAGTAGAATATGATAATCCGCCTATAATAATAATAAGAGATAATCAAATATTAGATATACCTAAAAAGGAAAGTTATATAAATGATAAGCTTGTTAAAGAAAATAATATACAACTTCAAGAAGGAGATGTATTAGCTTTAGTAAGTGATGGAGCAATACATGCTGGTGTTGGAGGTGTGCTTAATCTAGGATGGCAGTGGGAAAATGTTGCAGAATATGTATTAAGACAGGCACAAAAAGAAAAAAGTGCAAGGAATATTTCCAGAAATCTTTTAAAAACCTGTAATGAACTATATATGGGAAAACCCGGAGATGACACAACAGTTATAATAGTTAAAATAAGGAAATCAGAAGTAGTTAATTTATTTACAGGACCGCCGGAAAATCCTGAGCTTGATAAGTGGCTAGTTAATGATTTTCTTAGAACAAAAGGTAAAAGGATTGTTTGTGGTGGTACAGCGGCAAACATAATGGCAAGAGAAATGGACGAAAAAGTAGAAATTAGACTTGAAGATTTAACACCAAACGTTCCACCTATAGCACATATAAAAGGGATAGATCTTGTAACAGAAGGAGTATTGACTTTAAGTAAAACTGTAGAATGTTTGAAAAATTATATAGTTGAAGGAATATATACCTGTGATGAACATAAGCAAAAAAAGGATGGAGTACATTTACTGATGGATATTCTACTAAATGACTGTACTCACTTGAATTTATGGGTTGGAAAAGCAGTAAATCCTGCACACCAAAATCCCGATATTCCATTAGATTTACGAATAAAGCTTAACGTTGTTAATGAGCTTTGTGAATTGATGAAGAGTTTAGGTAAGATTATTAATATAAAGTATTTTTAGATACCTAAAATCCATCTATATCCGATGGGTTTTAGGTATATTTATAACAAGGTTCAAGATGTTCCCCACCTCTATAGATGGCGGGTACGGATTATGTTTAGCAGGCGGTGTGCATATCTGTTATAATAAAAGTTTGACAAAATCTAATAAATGCGTTATCCTAAGTTCAATAATAATTGTTATATTTTGCAATGAAAGCGGTGAATTTTTTTTGAAAATTGAATGTAATACCTCTGCTATTGGTGTATTTGATTCGGGTATGGGGGGAATAAGCGTTTTAAGGGATATAGTAAAACTTATGCCTAATGAAAGATATATATATTATGGTGATTCCGCAAATGCGCCTTATGGTATAAAAAGAAAAGAAGAGATTATAGAATTATCTATTAAGGTTTGTGATTTTTTAGTGTCTAAAGGAGTTAAAGCGATTGTTGTTGCATGTAATACTGCGACTAGTGCAGCAGTCAAAATTTTAAGAGATAGATATTCAATACCTATTATAGGAATGGAGCCAGCTGTTAAACCTGCATTAAATATTGCAAAGGGAAAGAATATTGTTGTATTAGCAACTCCGATTACATTAAAAGAGACCAAATTTAAAAGTTTGTTAAATAGGCTTAATGCTTTAGAAAGAGTATTAAAAATACCAGCACCAAAATTAGTAGAGTTAGTAGAATCAGGTGATATTAATTGTACTATAACAAAGTCAATTGTTAAAGATTATATAAAAAATATAGATATGAGTGAAGTAGGTGCAATAGTATTAGGTTGTACTCATTTTGTGTTTTTAAAAAAAATTTTAAAAGAGGTAATAAATTATGATATACCTATAATAGATGGTAATAGAGGGACAGCAACACATCTAAAAAATTTGTTAGAATTACAACAAATGTTAACTACCCAGATATTGGAAACTTCATATATCGAATATTATAATTCAAGCAAAGATTTATCTATGATAGAGTTATCGAAAAAATTATATAACATGTAAAAGAGATACCTCAAAATTATTTTGAGATATCTTTTTTTTCTTTAATACTATTCTAAAGTATGATTCTTAATATTTTAAGAATACTATATAATTATCTTATTATTAATTGGACTAGATAAAATTATGGAAGTTTGTGTATTACCAGATAGTTTTATTTCATCTATAAGTTGTTCTAGTTCTTGGATGTCTTTAACTAATACTTTTAAGTTGAGACAATCTCCTCCAGTTACATGATGACATTCTATTATGCTTTTTTTATTCTTTGCATATTCTAAGAATTGTTCATACCTGCCTTCCTTCATATTTAAAGATATAAAAGCTGTTATGTTTTTATTGAGTTTAACTGGATTTATAATAGCTCTATAACCTTCAATAATGCCTACATCTTCTAGTTTTTTAACTCTCTCAGCAACTGCTGGAGGGCTTAATGAAACTAATTTACCTAAATCTTTCATAGATATTCTACCATCATTCTGTAATATTTCAATAATTTTCGAGTCTGTAATATCCATCTTAACCTCCACTTTATTTATTTAATAAATATATAAAAACAAATTATTAATTTAAGTAATTTTATTATAACACCTTTATTTGTATATGTACATAATTAAAAATCGGTGATAGAATAAAGTCAAATAAAGGTGGCTAAAATAGAGATTTTTCCACAAATTATATTATATAAAGTTGATGTGGTAGGAGGTCTATATTATGAAGAAGGTTGGTATAACAGAGACTGTATTAAGAGATGGTCATCAATCATTAATAGCAACAAGAATGACGACTGATGAGATGTGTCCTATATTAGAAAAGATGGATGAAGTAGGGTATCATTCTTTAGAAATGTGGGGTGGAGCTACTTTTGATGCTTCTCTGAGATTTTTACAAGAAGATCCTTGGGAAAGATTGAGAACAATAAGAAAGAAAGTAAAAAATACAAAGCTTCAAATGCTTCTTAGAGGACAAAATTTATTAGGATATAAGCATTATGCTGATGATGTAGTAGAAGAATTCGTTAAAAAAGCCATATATAATGGTATTGATATAATAAGAATCTTTGATGCATTAAATGATATACGTAACATAGAGAAAGCTTTGTTGACTACAAAAAAAGAAGGTGGTCACGCACAAGCAGCAATTTCTTATACAATTAGTCCAGTTCATAATACCGAATATTATCTAAAACTAGCAAAGTCAATGGAAGAATTAGGAGCGGATTCTATATGTATAAAAGATATGGCAGGAATATTAACCCCATATTATGCGTATGAACTTATTTCAAGACTTAAGGAATTCATATTAATTCCTATTCAATTGCATACTCATTATACAAGTGGTATGGCTTCTATGACTTATCTTAAAGCTATAGAAGCAGGTGTTGATGTTGTTGACACAGCCATATCTCCATTTGCACTTGGAACTTCACAACCACCGACAGAGCCATTAGTAGCAGCACTTCAGGGTAGTCAATATGACACGGGACTAGACTTAAAATATTTAAATGAAATAGCAGATCATTTTAAACCTATTAGAGAAAAGTATTTAAAAAATGGTCAACTTAATCCTAAATTATTGGGAGTTGATGTTAATACTTTGATTTATCAAGTTCCAGGTGGTATGTTATCAAATTTAATTTCACAGCTAGTACAGCAAGGTGCAATGGATAAATTTGAAGAAGTTTTAAAAGAAGTTCCAAGAGTTAGAGAAGATTTAGGATATCCACCATTAGTAACACCTATGAGTCAAATGGTTGGAACTCAAGCAGTATTCAATGTAATATTAGGTGAAAGATATAAAATGATTCCAAAGGAAATCAAGGCTTATGTTAGAGGAGAATATGGAAGACCTACTACTAAGATTTCAGATAAAATCAAAAAGAAAATAATAGGTGATGAAGAAGTAATAGATTGTAGACCAGCAGATTTAATAAAACCGCAACTAGAAGGTATTAGAAACAGAGTAAAAGAATATTTGGAACAAGAAGAAGATGTTTTATCTGATGCATTATTCCCTCAAGTATCAGTTGAATATTTCAAATACAGGCAAGCACAAAAATATATGATTGATAGTAGCTGTGTAGATACAGAACAAAAGACATATCCAGTCTAAAAAGCAATCCCAGAGGGTAAATTAACTCTCTGGGATTTGATGTATTTATAGTAAAATAATTGTCAATAATCAAGATAGATTCGATGTCAAAATTTTTATTTATTAAAGGGTGAAAAAGTGAAGAAAAGATTATTGATAATTATTTTAATTGTTTTAATCATTGTAACATTATTCATAACAGTAATAGTAAAAAGGCATAATAATAAAATTACCATAGGTGTTTCTATTATACCTGAGGAAACATTTATTAAAGAAATTGCTAAGGATAAGGTAGATATTGTAACATTGATTCCATCAGGTTATAGCCTAGCTAATTATGAGCCTTCAGCAAAAGATATAGAGAAATTTAGTAAAGTAAATTTGTATTTAAGTATTGGAATACCATTAGAAGATAATATTATTCCAAAGTTAAAAAAAATCAGTAAAAATATGAATATCATCAATCTTGTGGATATAGTTAAAGAAAACCATGAACTTATATATTTAAAGCAAGACAGTATTGATCCATACATATGGATGTCTCCAATACGTGTTATAAGTATGGTAGATGAGATAGCTGAACAACTTGGAAATATAGATAAAAAAAATAAAGATTATTATATTAAAAATGCTAATGAATATAAAAAGAGATTAGAAGGAGTAAATAATAGATTTAAAAAAGAACTTGGAAAAAAAGGCAATAAATACTTTATAATGTATCATCCATCTTTAGCTTATTTTGCTGATGATTACGGGTTAGAAATGATTGTTATACAAGCTCAATGCGATGGGTTAAAATTACAAAAAGTAATTAATGAAGCTAGATTTAAAAATATTAAAGCAGTATTATATCAATCAGAAACAGATAGTTCTCAAGTTCAGGTATTAGCAAGAGAAATAGGAGGTATAACTTATAAAATAAATCCTCTAAGTAAAGATTACATAAAGAACTTACTTAGTATTTTAGATTATTTTAAAGAGATAAATTATAGTTGAATAATCTGGATTAGTATAAACTAGATATATAAAAATTGTTATAGTAATAATTTTGTTTGTAACCTTTAAATATAATGAATACGTTTAGCTGATTTTGTGTGTTAGGATCATAACATAGATACTTGACCAATATACATTCAGGAGTTGTTAGAGTATTGTGTTTAGTTTTTGGAAATTATTATGTAAAAATTAAAATTTTCTATTAAGTTAAATATTTTGATTCTTTTAATTATTTAGAAAATATATTCCCATAAAACGTAAAAACATGATATTATATATATATAAGAAGTAAAGTCTATATACAGATGAGAGGAGAGAATTTATAATATGTATGCACTTTTTCTAATACTCAATGATATTTATATGTTAGATGATATTCATGAAGTATTGTATGAGTGTGGTGTAGGAGCTACTACAATGGATAGTATGGGGATGGGAAAGGTACTGTTAGAACATAATGTACATATGACTTTATTTACAAGTATAAGAATGATTTTAGAAGGAAAAAAACCATACAACAAGACCATAATAAGTGTTATAAGAAGTGAAGAAAAGCTTAATCATGTTATAGAAAGACTAAATGAGAAGATTGGAGATATAACACAAAGAGGAGTCGGATTTATGTTTGTTGTTCCTGTAGTTAGATGTGAAGGATTTAATGCAGAAGAATCTGATGAAGATATTTCTTTATCATATTAGGAAATTAATACATCTATTGTAGATATTTATTTAATGCAAAAAACTGTCTATTTAGTTTAATAGACAGTTTTTTTGACTTTAATAATATGTGGTACAATGCTTATTATGTTTACTAATCTAATATTTATTGTTTAGATAAAATTTAATATAAATCTTCTTAAATTGTATAATTTTACAGTTTTGCTTTAAGAGTTCATAAAATTATGAATTAAATAATAAAGTTGTGTGAATAATCTAAATTTTATTTAAGGTAAGTTGCTTATATTATTAGCTTAAGAAGAAACACAAAACTTTCTTATAAATTAAATTTTTAGAAGGTTTTGCTCTTATTAATTATTAAGATTTGTTAATGGTTCATAGATATGGTTTTAGTTTTGTTAATAGATTTTTTATTTGGGTCAATTTCCTTAGCTTTATATAATATAATTCTGGTTAAAATAGGTCCAATAATTTCATATATCAATACAGCACCCATTACTATATTAGAAAGTTCTTTACCGAATTCAGGGAATTCTAACATTACAATCATAGCAAGGCCAATAGCTACTCCTGCTTGAGGTAGTAGTCCAAATCCAATGTATTTTTTTACTACTTTTGGTGACTTAGAAATCAAACTACCTATGTAAGAACCAATAATTTTACCTAATGTTCTTGATAAAATATAAGCTAAGCCTAAAATTCCTAATTTAGAAAGAACGCTTATATCTAATCCGATACCAGCAAATGTAAAAAACAATATATAAATAGGTGGTGTAACGAATTCAACTTGTCTATATAGTTTTTTCTTTTCACTATATAGATTTGCAATAAATACACCAGAGCACATACATGTCAACAAAGGTGAAAGATGCAAATGCTTAGCAACTCCACAACCTAACAATATAGTTCCTAATACTATCACTAATGAATCATTAGCATGTTTGGTATGTTTAATTATACTAAGTATTAGAAAACCTATAAATATGCCTAAAATTATTGAAGAACATATTTCTAATAAAGGTGTGAAAAAAGCTTCTTTTATATTAAATGTATTTGCTGTTATTACTTTTGCAATTGCTGTTGAAATACTAAAGATGAAAAGACAAACCATATCGTCCAAAGCAACTACTGCAAGGAGTGTATCAGTTAAAGGACCTTTTGCTTTAAATTCTTTAATGACTAGAAGTGTTGCAGCTGGAGCTGTAGCAGATGAAATTGCTCCAATTAAAAGACTAAAAACTAAATCATGTGTTATAAAATTTATTACTAAGAATACTATAATGGCTGTACCTAACGCTTGTATTAATGTCAATATAATAATGCTTTTGCCAAGTTTTTTTACATAACTAAGTTCAAAACTGCCACCTATATTAAAAGCAATGATACCCAGTGCAAATTCGCTTATGTATTCAATATCTGTGCAAATCTCAGCAGGTATAATATTAAATATAGATGGCCCAAGAAATAGTCCAGCGATTAAATATCCCGTTACAGAGGGAAGTTTGAATCTGTTTAATAACTTTGCCGTTAATAATCCGCAAAGTAGAGAAATACTCAATACTAGCAAAGTATTCATATTATAATTGTTTAGAAAACTTTTTATGGTGTTAGTTTTCTAATAATTCCTCCCTTCTAATTATGAATTTAGTGCTTATTCCAAACCAAATATAAGTTTATATTGTATCTATATACATTATATACCTATAAATAAATTTAGTCTATACCAAAAACACATAAATATTACCACATGCATAATATTTACTATAATCAATATTATGGTACATAGATTAAATTATGATTAGTTGTAAATAAATTAGGAGGCAAATAATGGGTAAATTAATACCATATAATAAACAAAGAGACAATAGTATGAAAGAACATATGGATAAATATTTTTTTGAACAGCCTGATATTATTATTAATAAATTATTTAATAATTTTTTTAATAATAAGTTTATTGATAATATAAATACAAATATAGAAGAAACAAAGGAAAATTATATCATAGAATTGAAATTACATGGTTTTAAGAAAGAACAAATAGATATACAGATAAACAGTGGATATCTTGTAGTAAAGGGACAAAAAAGAGATGATTTAAATGTTGAAAAAAACGGTTACACAACAAGAAAAAGCAGAATTGGCCATTTCAAAAGGTCGTTCAAACTAGAAGACATTGACAATCGTAGAATAAATGCATTTTTTGAAAATGGTGTTTTAAAAATTACTATGCCTAAAATAAAAAGTTAAAGTGTAGAGGATATGCATAATGCAATTTGAAAGCATTATGCATATTTATTGTCAATAATTTTACAAATAAAACATAATCCTTATATTAAAAAATAAGCAACCATAAATTACAAAAATAATATATTGATAATGGAACAAGGAAATGTTAATATTAGGATGATGAGGGGGAATGGATATGAAAAATATAACTATCGACGAATTAGAACAGAATATGGATTATTTACGATTATTATCAAACCAATACCCAACAATAGGAGATGTAAGTGCAGAGATAATAAATCTGCAAGCTATATTAAATCTACCAAAAGGAACTGAACATTTTATTACAGATTTACATGGAGAATATGAAGCTTTTTCTCATGTTTTAAGGAATGCATCTGGAGTGTTAAAGCTCAAGATTGATGATATATTTGAACATGTTTTAACAAAAGAGCAAAAAAAATCTTTAGCAACGTTATTATACTATCCTGAACAAAAGCTTGAGGTTGTAAAAAAAACAGAAAAAGACATAAAATCATGGTATAGCATAACACTGTATAGATTAATACAACTTTGTAGAATAGTATCTTCAAAATATTCTCGCTCCAAAGTCAGAAAAGCTTTACCTAAACAATTTGCTTATATAATAGAAGAATTATTACATGAAGACAAAAACAGGTTAAATAAACACAATTATTTTAATGAAATAATAAAGACTATTATTGATATAGATAGTGCAGATGAATTTATTATAGCAATATGTAAACTTGTACAGAGACTTGCAATTGACAGATTACATATTTTAGGAGACATATATGACAGAGGACCAGGAGCACATTTTATATTAGATGAATTATGTAATCACCACTGTGTAGATATCCAATGGGGGAACCATGATATATTATGGATGGGTGCTGCTAGTGGATCAAAAGCATGTATAGCTAATGTTATAAGAATATCTACAAGATATGCTAATCTTGCTACTATAGAAGAAGGATATGGAATAAATCTTTTACCACTTGCAACCTTTGCAATGCATTTTTATAAGGATGATTCTTGTGATAAATTCAAAACTAAATTTCCAATAGAAATGCATTATGGTGAAAGAGACCTAAAAATAATAGCTGCAATGCATAAAGCTATAGCAATTATACAGTTTAAACTAGAAGGACAAATTATAATGAAGAGTCCTCAATATAATATGGAAAATAGAAGGCTTTTGCATAGGATTAATTATGAAAAAGGAACAATAACAATAAAAGATAAAGAATACAAGTTAAATGACATTAGTTTTCCAACAGTAGATCCTAAAAACCCATATAAGTTAACATTAGAAGAAGAACAACTTATGGATAGATTAAAATCATATTTTCTAAATAGTGAAAAATTACACAAACATATAAAATTTTTATATTCACATGGCAGCATGTATCTAAAAATCAATTCAAATCTTTTGTATCATGGATGTATACCATTAAATGGAAAAAATGAATTTAAGAAAGTTAAAGTTGGAAAAAATTTTTATAGCGGAAAACAATTATTGGATGTTTGGGATGTATTGATTAGAAAAGCTTATTTTGATAAAGAGAATATAGATGAAGACCAATATGGAACTGATATAATGTGGTATTTATGGTGTGGAGATAGTTCTCCACTGTTTGGGAAGGATCAAATGACTACCTTTGAGAGATATTTTATTGATGATAAAGCTACTCATGTTGAAATTAAAAATCCATATTTCCATTTAAGAGACAATGAGAATATATGTAGAAATATATTAAAGGAATTTGATTTAGATGTAAATTCGTCACATATAATAAACGGACATGTGCCAGTAAAAACTAAACAAGGAGAAAGTCCAATAAAAGCTAATGGCAAATTATTAGTTATAGATGGAGGATTTTCAAAAGCTTATCAGCAAATGACAGGCATAGCAGGATATACACTAATTTATAATTCATATGGATTAAGGTTAGCTTCTCATGAACCTTTTGAATCAACAGATAAGGCTATAAATGAAGAAAAAGATATAGTATCTACTTTAAGAGTACTAGAAAAAGTAAATAGAAAATATGTTGCAAATACTGATATAGGAAAAGAAATAAAAGAACAAATTAAATATTTAGAAATGCTATTAGTAGCATACAGAAAAGGATTAGTAAAAGAGAGCTGATAATAAGAAATTCACAAAATCATGCCTTTTGAATAATATATTAATGAAATAAGCAATATACAGGAGGCAAGTGATATGCCGAGAAATTATAATAATAACCTGAATTTCGTTTTAAACAATTCAATATTATCTGATAAAGATATGGAAGAGTATAAACAATTCATGAAAAAATATGACAAAAAATCTGACAGATACCTGATAAGGGAGATTAAGAAGGTTCAAAAACAGGTATCTATTGAAAACAAAAAGCTTCACGTAAAAAACTTAGAAACATTAGCTAATATGGATGGTTTTGTTAATGATTTTACTAAAAGAAAAATTAGATATGTTAATAAGCTTTTAGATTTAAACGATGCATCTGCTGAAAGTGAAGTAGAAAGTCAATTCTTTGACGGTGCTAGTCTACTTCTTTGGTTTTTATTATTAGTAATAATATTTAGACAAAATACGCATTATTATTAGAATAAAAATGCGGAGTTAAAAACTCCGTAACTTGCTGGGGACGGTTCTTTTTGGGTGTAACCTAAAGAACCGTCCCCTATGGATTAAGACATTGTATTTTGTGATAAACTTTGTTTGATTTGTTGTCTTTCTTGAGCTTCTACAGTTTTTGCTGGTTGATAATAACCTTTTTGATTAGCTATTTCATATAATTGATACTGAAAATTTTCAGCTTCATTTCTTAATTGTTGTAAAATTGTTCTTAATTGTTGATTTGAACAACAATGAATAGCTGTAGTGTAAGTACTGGAACTAGCTTTGGTCATAGATAATATATCATTTACCATATCTCTTTCTTGAAGCATTGTTAAATACACCTCCTATAGTGATTGTATTAGATTTTGAACAGTAGTTTGCGCTTCTCTAGCTGACTGTGAGAACATTTGTTTAATTTGAGGATCTTGACAATTTTCAGCATAATGATTAAATTTAGAAATCATAGTTTGGTGACCGCCAATTATTTCTCTTAAATTTTGTAATTCCATTTCATTTAATTGAGAAAGATTTATTTTTTGTTGTAAAGCCATATCATTTCTCCTTTCTATTTTTTTTGATATGAAAATGTTATTGAATTAATCACAAAATAAGCTCAATTTTATGATTATTATGATACCCACTAAATTAATGTTGCTTATAATCTTAGCTTAATATTATTTTTTCAAAAAACAAAAAAAATATAATACATTTCAGAATAAAACAATGGTAATAAATTCAAAATAAATATTAGATTCTAAAACATAAAAAGTTAAAATAGGTATATAAGTCCTATATATAAAATATTTTAATATAAAGCAAATTTTTTATTGAAAAATAAATTAAATTATTATATACTATGATATGTAAATAAAAAGAAGGAGGTCGTGGAAATGTTAAATATGGCAATAGGGCTTAGCAGATATGGATTTGCCAATGTGACAAAGTTAAATACAAAAAATACACGACCAGTGTCTTTAAATTAGTATGTTTTTGATACATAATGATTGAAAAAAAGAGCCATAGGTTGTGTATAGCCTGTGGTTTTTGTAATATTAGACATTGTTTTTTATGACCATAGGTTAAATATAGCCTATGGTTTTTCTTTTACCATAAATTAAAAAAAATAGCTTAAAATGCATAATGGGAATCATAATTCCTTGTGTATTAAAAAATAAAGGAGGTTTTTAATGTGATAAAGGCAAGTGTATTAAAAATGAGGGAGGATTATTCGATTAAAGATACTTGACAACGAGAATCAAATTCATTTTAGAGGGGGGAATAAACAATGAATAAGTTAAAATAAATAATATCAATTTTAAAAGGTAATAAATTAAAATATTCAGGGGCAATATTAAGTATTGGATTAGAAACACTATTAGCACTATTAATTCCACTTATTGTAAGGGTTACAATAGATTCAATAATTGGGACTGAACCAATGGATGTACCACATTTACTACTAAAAAGTATTTTATTTATTGGTGGTAGAGATGCATTGAGACAAAAGCTGTGGATTTGTGGTTTAGCTGTAGTGTTAATAACTGTAATAAGAGGTATTTTCCTATTCTTAAAAGGAAAACTTTCAGCACAGGCTTCTGAATCAATAGCTAAAAATACAAGAGAAAAATTATATGATCACCTTCAAAATTTATCTTACGATTATCATGTAAAAGCTGAGACAGGTGATTTAATTCAAAGATGTACTTCAGATGTTGAAACTATAAGAAAATTCTTTGCAATACAATTTGTGGAAATTGGCAGAGGGATATTCATGATATTAATAGTTGGAATAATTATGTTCAATATAAATGTCAAGTTGGCTTTGGTTTCAATAGCAATAGTACCAATAATATTTCTATTTGCTGTTATATTTTTTAGTAAAGTTAAAAAGAAATTTAAACTTTGTGATGAAGCCGAAGCAAGACTATCTACAGCATTACAAGAAAATTTAACAGGAGTTAGAGTAGTTAGAGCTTTTGCTAGACAGAAATATGAAATTGATAAATTTGAAGAAAGAAATACAGCATATATGGAATTAGTTCAAAAATTAATAAATATGATGGCTTGTTATTGGTCATTTTCTGATTTGTTATGTATGATGCAAAGTGGTTTTGTACTTGTCATGGGTTGTTATCTAGCATTCAAAGGTGAGGTGACACTAGGTACAGTTGTAGCATTTACATCATATGAGGGTAGATTACTTTGGCCAGTAAGACAAATGGGTCGTGTGTTAACAGATATGGGTAAAGCATTTGTGGCAATTGATCGTATAGAGGAAATATTAGGTGAACCTATAGAAGAAACAAGTAGCGACGAAATACAGGCAGAAATTCAAGGAAATATTGAATTTAATGATGTTTATTTTGAATATGAGGAAGGTAAACCAGTCTTGAATGGTGTATCCTTTGATGTAAAAAAAGGTGAAACAATAGCAATACTAGGACCTACAGGTTCTGGTAAATCATCATTAATTCATTTGCTTGTTAGATTATATGATTATAAAAAAGGGTCAATTAAAATAGATGGAACAGAAATTACAAGAATAAATAAAAAATGGTTAAGAAAAAATGTAGGCATAGTGCTTCAAGAGCCATTTTTGTTTTCAAAAACTATTAAGGATAATATTAGTATAGCTAAATCTCATGTTGAAGATCATGAAATATTTAATGCAGCATCTATTGCATCTATACATGATGTAATTAATAGTATGGATAATGGATATGACACACCAGTTGGAGAGCAAGGAGTAACTTTATCAGGTGGACAAAAACAACGTATAGCAATAGCAAGAACTATAATTAATAACTGTCCTGTTTTAATTTTTGATGATTCATTGAGTGCTGTTGATACAGAAACTGATGCAGCTATACGAACAGCGCTAAAAGAGCGAAGTAGCAATGTAACGACATTTATAATTTCGCATAGAATTACAACTGTTGCTCAGGCAGATAAGATAATAGTTCTTGAAAAAGGTAAAATTGCGCAGTTGGGAACACATGAAGCTTTAATAAAGCAAAATGGATTATATAAAAGAGTATGGAATATCCAGAATTCATTAGAAGCTGATATAGACAAAATAGTTTAGTAAAGTAGGTGATAGAATATGAGTGCTTTTAAAGAGCAAGACTACAATAGTAAAATAAATTTAAACACATGGAAAAAGCTATTTAAGTTTGTAAAACCTTTTAAAAAATATGTATTTATGTTAATGGGATTAATGGTAATAGTAGCTGCAATAGATGCTGTTTTTCCTATGCTTACTAAATATGCTATTGATAATTTTATAGAAAAAAATACGATAAATGGTATAGAAAAATTTATATTTGTATATTTAGCGCTTGTAATTATTCAAGTTGTAAATGTAGGCATATTTATATTTTCAGCTGGAAAGATAGAAACAGGTGTAGCTTATACAATCAGAAAACATGGTTTTGATAAATTACAAAAACTATCTTTTTCATATTACGATAAGACCGCTGTAGGCTGGATTATGGCAAGAATGACCTCTGACATCCAAAAGCTAAGTGATATCATAGCTTGGGGCTTAGTTGACTTAGTTTGGGGAATTACTATGATGATATTTATAATTGCAATCATGGTGTATGTCAACTTGAAATTAGCATTAATAGCACTATCTGTAGTTCCAATATTAGTAATAGTAAGTATGTATTTTCAACAAAAGATACTAAAAGCTTATAGAAGTGTTAGAAAGATAAATTCAAGAATAACTGGTGCCTTTAATGAAGGTATAATGGGTGCTAAAACAACTAAGACATTAGTTACAGAAGATAAGAATCTTAAAGAATTTACAGGAATAACTACTAAGATGAAGAGTTCATCAGTTAAAGCGGCAGTGTATTCTTCACTTTATTTGCCAATCGCTATACTTCTGGGTAACATTGGTACTGGATTAGTACTATGGATAGGTGGAAATGGTGTTATATCAAATTCTGTTAACTATGGTACAGTAGTAGCGTTTATATCATATACAATTTTATTCTTTGAACCAGTTAGAAACTTGGCAAACATATTTGCAGAGATGCAATCAGCACAAGCTTCTGTAGAACGTATTATGTCAATGTTAGAAACAAAAATAGATATAGAAGATAACTCTGAAGTAGTAACACGATATGGAGAAATGTTTAATTCTAATACAAAACAATGGCCTGATATAAAGGGAGATATAAAATTTGATAATGTTTCATTCTCATATAAAGAAGGCGAGACAGTACTAGAGAAATTTAATTTAGAAGTAAAAGAAGGAGAGACAATAGCTTTAGTAGGGGAAACAGGTTCAGGTAAAAGTACTATAGTAAATCTAGCATGTAGATTTTACGAGCCAACAAAAGGTAGAATACTAATAGATGGAGTAGATTATACTAAAAGACCTTTATTGTGGTTACAAAGCAATTTAGGATACGTTCTTCAAACACCACATTTATTTAGCGGAACAATTAAAGATAACATTAGATATGCTAAATTGGACGCTAGTGAATTAGAAATAATACGTGCAGCAAAGCTTGTAAATGCACATGATTTCATTATGAAATTAGATAAAGGTTATGATTCAGAAGTAGGAGAAGGTGGAAATAGATTATCAACAGGAGAAAAACAACTTATTTCTTTTGCTAGAGCAGTATTAGCTAATCCTAGAATTTTCATATTAGACGAAGCAACTTCTTCAATAGATACAGAAAAGGAAAAGATTATCCAAGACGCAATAAATAAAGTACTAAAAGGCAGAACTAGTTTTATAATAGCACATAGACTGTCCACAATAAGATCAGCAGATAGGATATTGGTTGTAAGAAATGGAAAGATAACAGAAGAAGGAAACCATGCATCATTGATGAAGAAGAAAGGGTACTATTATAGACTTTATACTAATCAGTTTAAAGATGAACAAGAAATGCAGATATTGAATAATTAATATGTTAAAACGGCTCAGGAGAGCCGTTTTGTCGTTCTAGTAAAGATGATATAAGGATATTACTCTAATAGGATAAAAATACAAAATAATACAATAAAATAAATAATTGACACCAACTATATTTTATTATAACTTATAGACATAAAACACTTAATCAAAGTGACTAGTTAACTACTTGGTCTAGTTAAAATTTTTCACAACATTTATACAACGTGTACAGATATTATTATAATTACAGTGGGACTAAAAAGCTCTATAATATGGGGTATTTTAGAATTTATGATTAATAATTAGCAGCAGAATTAGGAGGTGAACACAATTAAAAAAGTTTTTATTGTTACTATAAGTATTATATTCTTGCTTTGTTTATATGGATGTAATATTAATCGTGTACAGGAAAGTACACAAGAGACTACAATTAAAAATACTATTAAGAATTATTATACTAAATCCTATGACATGTGGATGAAACTCAAGATAGGTAGCTTGTCAGAGTATTTAGATTTAGAATCAGTACAATGCTATAATAAGACTATTGCACTTGAAGAAAATATAGAAAAATGGAGATATGCTATAGAAAAAGGTTACTTCAAAGGAAATCGAGATAGACATAATATAGACTTCGCATATAAATCAATTGAAATTGCAGATAATGATGCAAAAGTCAAAGTCATCCTATCTGGTGAAACATCTGGGAGTCCAGCATATCCCTTCTTTGTAAGCTTGGGAGAAAACATGTTTAAGCTCAAAAAAGTTAGGGATAAGTGGCTTGTATATGATCATGACTATAAGGATGTATATTTTTATGAAAAGTAAAAAACTGAAAAAATAGAGTTAGATATAGAAAAGATACATCAAGAGGTAGATAGAGATTATCAGTAGAAATAAACCCAGCGGTTTATCCCGCTGGGTCATTTTCTAAATCAAAGTTGGTTCAGTATACTCATAATCAAACAATTCAACAGTCATAGACTTTATTTTTTTATCTTCAATTGGTTTATCCATATAATCCATTTTAGACTCAGCGATATTGTCTACAACTTCTATTCCTTCACTCACCTTACCAAAAGCGGCATAGCTTCCATCTAGATGAGGAGAATTTTTATGCATGATAAAGAATTGAGAACCAGCTGAATTAGGGTCATTGGTTCTAGCCATTGAAATTACGCCCCTATCATGTTTAAGATCATTTTTAAAGCCATTGCTAGAGAATTCACCTTTTATGCTATGACCTGGACCACCCATACCAGTTCCTTCAGGGCAGCCACCTTGTATCATAAAGTTTTTGATGACTCTGTGGAATATAATTCCGTCATAGAAATTTTTATTGATTAATGAAATGAAATTATTAACTGTATTTGGTGCTATTTCAGGATAAAGCTCTACCTTAATAATTTCACCATTTTCCATTGTTATAGTTACAATTGGATTTTTACTCATTTTAACACCTCTCATTTTTTATTTTTCTCATTTTCACCCATCGGGGACGGTTCTTTTTGGGTGATAACCCAAAAAAAACCGTCCCCGATGGGTTTTACCACATTTTATATCTCTCATTTTTTTCTTATTTATTTCATTCTCCAAGCTTTATTATAGTGATTTTTTAATATCCCGCCAGCATTTTTTACCCAACCAGCTGGATGTGAATCTATGAATATAGAAACCCATTTATTAAAATTATTTTCTATAGGTGACATTAAAGTTTCACCTTTAAGATACTTGGTTGCATTTATATCACTAGAAGAAATATTTAAAACTTGTTTGAAATCCTCAAATTTTAAACTCATAATTAATTCTTGGCTAGGTATAAAATTATCATTTTTAAAAGTACCAACCAACAGTCCCATATATTCAACCTTTAAATTATTTAAGCTAGGAATATGTTCAGGTAATAAATATAAATTTGAATTTTTGTATATAAATATACCTTTCAACTTCTTATTTAAATAATCCTGTTGAAATTCTAAATATTTATCAATTAATTCTTTTGGTGCTGAAGCTTCCAATTTATTAAGGGAACTACAAACATCTTGAGTTGATTTTCTTTTTAATAACACAACAAAATGTCCATCTCCAGTTATTTTGTGAGGCCACGCTCTCTTAGCTCCAACTAATGAATTAGAAGCATCAATCCATTCAGGATGACCATTATCTAACATTGGCATATTTGCAATATGTTCAACATGAAAATCTGGAAATTCATTCAAAAACCAATTGATTGTCCCTTCATCTTCTTCAGGTGAAAATGTACAGGTAGAATAGACAATAATACCATTAGATTTAAGCATTTTAGGTGCGTACTCAAGTATTTCTCTTTGCATCTTACTGTATTCTAAAATAGAATCTTTACTCCATTTTTTAATCGAAACAGAATCCCTTTTAAACATACCTTCTCCAGAGCAAGGAGCATCAACAAGTATTTTATCAAAATAACCCGCAAAATTCTTGCTTAAATTTTTAGGACTTTCATTTAATATAACAGAGTTTGCTATTCCCATAATTTTAATGTTTTTTGCAAGTGATTTAACACGTTTTGGACTTATATCATTTGAAACAACAATACCTTCACCAGATAATTTAGCTGCTATTTGAGTAGATTTACCTCCAGGTGCAGCGCATATGTCAAGGACTTTATCACCTTGCTTGGGAGATAATACTTCCACAGGTATCATGGCACTTGGTTCTTGTATGTAATATAAACCACAATGGTAATAAGGATGTTTTCCTAATTTAATATCTCCATTATTGTTCACATAAAATCCTTCATTACACCAAGGTATTTGTTCAAGTTCATAAGGATATGCTTTAATAAATTGTTCTATAGAAATTTTAGAAGTATTTATTCTTATGCCTTTATGAGGTTTATCATCAAAAGAGCTAATGAAATCATCGTATTCAGTATCTAAAAGCTGCTTCATTTTATTTTGAAATTCTTTTGGTAAATTCATTTTTAATCTCCTGTTGTAAATTAAACCCTGATTATTTATATAACTTTGAATAGTGTACTGTATAAATTTGAATTAGAAGATTCCAATGAATTTGAAGGCATACCGTGTTGGTATGTCGAAAATTTAATGGACATCTTATAATCATAAGGATATTATTAATGAATCTCCTATTCATTTTCTAATATGAAACTCACTACTCATTTCATTCTTAGGAGTAAGTGATTCACAAAAAATCGTAGATTTTTGTTCTCTACTCATGAGTAAGCGACTCACATAAAATCGTAGATTTTAGTTCCCTGCTCATAATTTTCTATGAATAATCTGGGTTAAATATTATACTGCTTATATAATAATATATAGAATATATAATTTTTTCAAGGGCTATAACAAAATAAACAAATAAATTGCAATAAAAATCATGGTAATAAATGTATAAAAGGTTTTATACATTTACAAAGGATATTACAAAGGGTATAATTATGTAAACGAGTTTATGTAAACTTGTGAAAAGAATATTTAATAAAAAATGAAATATCAAATAATTATATATTGATTTTAAAGATATACCAAATAATGAAGATGAAAAAAACAATAATTTCTGTTGTAATTAGATAAATACTAAATAGTGAAAGATTGTTAACATAAAATTACATACCATCTAAATTATTTTAGAACATACTATTTAAATCAGACTTTTCATAGAAAATCATATATTATCCATTAAATGATAGGTGGTAACTCAGAAACTCATTCAAAGAATGAGTAAGCGGCAAATCAGAAACTCATTCAAAGAATGAGTAAGCGGCAAATCAGAAACTCATTCAAAGAATGAGTAAGCGATTCACATAAAATCATAGATTTTAGTTCTCTGCTTAAAGTCATAGATTTTAGTTCTCTGCTTAAAGTCATAGATTTTAGTTCTCTGCTTAAAGTCATAAATTTTAGTTCTTCTGCACAAATTCTGAATTATACAACATACTATTTAAGTAATTCATTTATCATCTTGCATTATTATCTTGGGACTATAAAATTATTGGAGGTGAAAAGTTGGTTTAATAGCCAACTGAGTACTTATGAATAAAATTGGAAGATGTTTTGTATCTGGAGTTTTAGCTTTAATGTTAATGAGTTCAAGTTCAAATGTGTTTGCTTCATATTATACGGTTAAAAGTGGAGATACATTTTGGAAAATTGCTGGCAAATATAACATGAGTACTGTAAAGCTAATGCAAGCAAATGAAGCTGATGAAAGCAGGATACTTTACGTAGGAGATGTACTTTATATTCCTGATGAAATTTATGATGTTTATTATGTAAAGGCAGGAGATACTCCTTGGCTTATATCTAAAGAATTCAATGTGTCTTTAACTGAATTATTAGAAATAAATAATTTGAGTGAATATGACTATATTTATATAGGTCAAAAGCTAAAAATTCCTTCTGAAAACAGTAATTTGAACAACGTAAATTCTGAGCCATATATTACTTATAAAACTCATATAGTTCAAAAAGGAGATGACTATTGGAAGCTTAGTGTAGAGTATGGTGTTTCATATCAAGAGCTGTTAGATGCTAATGGGGCTACTTATAATTCTATTCTTTATATTGGAGATGAAGTTAAGATACCTGTTCATAATGTACCTGTTATGCAAACTAAAGGAGATGAATATGGAGAGTATCTTGACTGGTGGAATGGAGCTCAATATGTTTTACCAAGAGGTGCTACTTTTAAAGTAATTGATTTTTATACTGGAAAGTCATTTATGGTTAAAAGAACAACTGGCTCAAACCATGCTGATTGTGAAACTTTGACTAAAGCTGATACAAATATACTAAAAAGCATTTGGGGAGGTTTTAGTTGGACAAGACGTCCTGTAATAATTGAATACAACGGAAGAAGAATAGCTGCTAGTGTATCAGGTATGCCTCATGCTGGTAATGATTCAGCACAAGGTGGTGCATATACTGAGTGGAGAAGTGGTGAATATGGCGCTGGGTTGAATTTAGATTACGTAAAAAATAATGACATGGATGGAGTTTTTGATGTACATTTTTTAAATAGCACAAGACATAAAGATGGACTAGTTGATTCTAAACATCAAGAATGTGTAAAAATTGCTGCTGGAATTAAGTAAATATTAAAAAACAAATGGAATTAAATTTTTCCATTTGTTTTTTTTGACAAAATTCTTTTATAATGAAGTAGATTACCACTATATTTTACGACATCAATATTACTATCATATATAAATTGTTTAATACCAGGTATAGAGATAAAATTCAACAATTTATCATAACTATCATTAGTTGCACTATCGTATAATTTTCTATATTCATATAAATTCGTGATATGGTCAATTTGTTTCTTTAAAAGATTCTCATAATTTTTTTCTAAAGCAATAGATTTTGCTGCTTTTGCTCCAGTAATAAATGCATTTAATTGTCCAAAGCCTAAGAATGGGTCAATTCCACCAGATGCAGTTCCAACAAGATAAATATTATTAATTTTATGGGGATATACATATCCTGTTTTATGCATAACAGTAAACTCTTCTTCAATAGTGTAATTTATATTTTCCATAGCTAAAAAAAGCTTTAGATATTCAGGGGCTTCATGTTTCTTTATATCAGTAATTACTAAGCCAATAAAAGCTTTTTTTTCATCAAAAGGAGCGAGATATACATAACCCTTGTTACAGTATTTTTTGTTTAACCAGACGATTAAAGTATCTTTTTTGAATTTTCCGTAAGCAGTTACACCTATAACAACAGGGTTTAGCCATTCCTGATAGCAGCATATTTGCCTTGTGGAATTTATGGAACCATCAGCTATGATTACATAATCATATTTATCTTTTAGAGTAGTATAATCAGCAAAGGTGTTAAAGTTAATTTTGGATTTTTTTAATTGTTTATAGACTTGATTTTTTAATGAATTCTCAAATCTTCCTCTTAAAAATAAATATCCTAAGTTCCCTGATATGGCTTTAAAATTATTTGGAGATATATGAATAACTTTTTTTAGTTCGTTCAGAGGTTTTATTTGTAAATTTAGTTTGTTATTAAAATAATCAATGCAATTTCCATAAGGTCTATGAAAAACTTCTAGGATTGCAGTAACATGATTATAAGAATCACCTATGTAAGAATTTTTCTCGAATATATCGGGTTTTATATTATATTTTGTTTCCAACGCATGAGCACAAGCTAGACCTGATAAACCTGCTCCTATAATTGCAACTTTCAAATTAGTTAACTCCTTTACCTTCAATATTTAATCCTTATCAAGATATTTTATAACTTTAAACCATGAAATTACTAATATAGTTATAATGATTATAAAAATTATATAAAGTATTATACTCATACTGTCATACCCTTTTTAAAACAGTCATATAAAACCAACTTAGAACAATAATAGTTGGATAGTTTATTAGTAAACTATCAAAAAAACTCCAATCAACATAGACTAAAGCACCGCTTTTAAGAAGTAATAATTCAGTAAGAGAATATAAAGTAGCTATTACTAGTACGTATAAGACTATAAGCTTATTGCTTTTTGGATGGTATTGAGCTGTTAAAATTGAGATTGTGAATACTGGACCAAATACAAAAAAGAAAGAAGATCCAAATAAAGGTATTACAGGATCATTTAAATAATACAAGTTTTTTAATACTATGTTTCGATAATCAACAAGAAAGACCATTAATATTGCTAATATACTTGAAAATACGTTTATTTTAAGTTTTTTAAAATCAACTAATAATAAAAATACAATCCAATTAGCTATAAATAATATTATATATTTCATTTAAATCATCCTTATAAGTTATATATTTCTAAATAATTTTAATGCGATACTGGGATTGGAGGTCAATCTTTCTTTAATACTCTGAATGTAAGTAACTACATATTATTTAATAGTAAAATCATATATCATCATATTTATATCGTCCAAATTAACTCATCAATAAGCTGTATATGGTGATTTGATTTTTTTAAACAGTTGCTCTTTTTTTAATGCTTTATCTAAAGTTATATTTAATATGATAGTTTCATTTGCATTATTATTTCTCTAGATCATTAATGTATATTATATTTTTTGATAAAAAAATTTTTTTATACTTAGTTAATAAATTTATAGAAACAAGTAAATATTATTTGGAAGTAATAAGTCTATAAAAGGTGTGGTTTGTAAATGAAAGTAACCATTAAAAAATTTTGCCATAGGATTTTAAATATATACTAATCTTTAATAGAAGAGAGCGCTAAACAATTTATTTAGAGTATATTATTAGTTCGGATTTTTATTTAGTATTTTAAGTTTAAATTTTATAATTAAAAAAGTTATGAGTGGAATTAGCATACAAAAAAAACCTGAGTAATATCCCCAATATTTAACATACATATCCATAAGGTCCATTATACTTGGATGAACAAAGTAGCCTAGACAAATCATTAATAAACTGCAGGGAATTACAATAGTTTTATAATTTTTGATATTTAATATATCTGTTATACCATTTACTGAAGCAAATAAACATATACTTATTTTAAGAAAACCAGCTGTTGTTGTTGCAGCTAACATTATCATTTCTAGTCTTTCAATAAATTGTCCTATACTGATTTTACTAGCTACAGCATGTGAAGGAAAGTACGTCATAATGTACATGTCAAAACCCATAACTAAAATTTGTATTATACTAACAAACGCAAGATTCAGTCCACTTATAAGAATACTATATGTAAAAATTTTGTATGATGATTTTTTTGAAGGCAAAGTAAAATTAAGCATAAAGATAATTATACCTTCTCCAAAAGGTAGTGCTAGTGAATATAACGTGCCTTTTAAAATAGGAGTTATTCCATTGTACATTATAGGTAAGATATTATATATATTCATTAAAGGTAAAACTAAGAACATAGTCAAAATAGGAAGGGGAGCGTTAAAGAAAAAAAACAAATTACTCCATCTTCCAAGTACACTAATACCTGATTTTACAATCCACGCACATAATAAACACATAAAAATCATAGGAATTATCATTGGAGTTTCAGGCATAGAAATAGTTATCAAAAATTCTCCATATTCGTTTACAACTGTAGAACCTAGATAGAAGGCATAGCTTATATAAAGTAAGTTTACAATATTACCTAAAAATTTTCCATAAGCATATCTATGTATATCAAATAATGTTTTAGCATTTATACTATTAAGCATATTACAGTACATGTAAAAAAGCGGAAGAGAAAGAAACGTTGCAAACAATACAGCAATCCAATTATCTTGGCCGGCATCAGAAGCATTATGTAAAGCTAAAGAGCTTCCTAAAAAAAACAAAATTAATAAAGTAATTGCATGTCTTTCTGATAGCCTATGTTCACCCATAAATATTCCTCCAAAGTAACAGTTGATTTTTACTTAAATTAGTTTTTAGTTTAATTGCTAAAAGTAAAATAATTGTAACATTAAAAAATGCGTAGATTATGTAATTTTGTTTATTGAAGCAAATAAACTTTTAGATGAACCAAGTAGATTTTCAGTATATTTTCTAGTAATTAATATTGAGTCTAAAACTAATCTACTTTCTCAAATGAAAAGTTTAATTATATTTTATTATCATTCATTTTTATTATTTTTTAGTTAAGGTGATGGTGAGATAGTTTTATTTGTTAATGAACTACTATTGATATTTACTTTAACATTAACCTCCACAGGTAGTTGACTAAACACATTTTCCCAATTAGTGCTAATGCTTTTCCATTCATTTGGCATATGAGATTTTATTTTTGTACTAAATAGAAATATATCAGCTTTGTAGTCGTTTTGAACTTTTTTTATTGTATTTGTAATTCTTTCTTTAATCTGTATTTCAGCTTGTTTCTTAAGTAGTGGACGTTTTTTTTTGTCTAAAACATTAACAGTAGAACTTATTTCTCCTATGCCTACATCAATAGTTATGTCTAATTTCATGGTTAGCTCACCATTTTTTAATATTGGTTTTAGTTTTGATTTACAATTAAATACTTCTAAAGAAATTTTAGATGAAACAAAGTCATCATTAAAATCAACCAGAAGTATTCCTCCTTCAAGTTTATCTATTATTATTAGGTGATAAATAGTTTCCTGTTGATTTAAAGCTCCTACATATTTATTATTTTTAAATATAGCAGTACCATAAATTTCAGGAAAATTAACATTATTTAGCTCAACGATTTTTATAATAGGCAAATAAGCACTTGCACCTTCTCGAAATAATTGTAAAACATATTGCCATAAGTTGACACCACTATATTTAGAGATAACGTTTTGATTTCTAAGACTATCATTTATAAAAAAAGATGTTATATCATATAAGTGCTCCTGTGCATCTTCTCCTATTTTAGTTAATTCTAGTACCTCTGCTGCGGTTTTTTCATTAGATAAAAGAATATACATATCATCAGGATATTCAGCATCTCTAAATAAGTAATCTATAACAGGGATCATTTTTACTTTAGCTATTTCTTTACTGATTATTAATATTTCAACATGAGCAACTAATAGTTTCCTGCCATTTTGACTAGTACAATTTCGTATAGCACTAAAAACACTTTTTCCACGACTTTGAAATAATTCTCCTTCCATTTTATCTGAAGTTAGATTTATTATTTCAGTTGTAACAATATATTCTTGGCTGACATTGTCATAGTCAATAGCGATACCTGCTACAAGTGTACTTTTATCTAATTCTTTGTAACTCCAACAACCAGATAATAAAGTTATAGTCAGTATCAATATAGTAACAATAATTATTTTAAATTTATTCATAGGTAGCCTCGCAATATAAAATATTTACATATCCTAGTATTTAAAGTTAAAAGATGCCTTAAAGAATGTCTTAAAAACAGAAAATAAATATTACGTTTTATTTTTTAAAATAAAATAAAATAATGATATTGCGTTTATTGTTTACCAATTATAGCTTCAACAGCAACTCTTATACCATTTGCAGGACTTGGTATTTTAACACCAAAGCTTAACAGTAAACTTAAAACAAAAGCAAAACCAAAAAGAGTACAGTACACAATTAATTCTTTTTTATCACCTTGTTTATAAAGAGGAATTATTTCTAATAATCCTATAATTAAATACGCTAAGATAATCAACACAAACATTTATTTCACCACCTTTAAAGGTCTTGATTTTAAAGCACTACCTTTTATTTCAAAATCTAAGTCAAAAGTAAAATCTATATTACAAAACTCTTTGTTCCAATCATCTTCAAAGTTTCTCCAAACTTCAGGCATATTTATTTTTACAACTCTTCCAAAACCAAATATATCACTCTTGAGTTCTTTTTGAGCTTTTTTTATTAATGTTGTGACATCTTTTGTGATGCTCTTTTTAGCTTGATTTTCTATTAGTTTTAATCCATTTGGATTAAACAGATTAGTTAGACTACTGTATTCATTGATATTCACATCAATTTTCGACGATATATTTATTTGTATAATTCCCTCATTAATAGAAGGAGATAATTTTGTTTTAGAACTCAATATTTCAAAACTAATTGGAAAAGTTTCATCTTCAGTTTTTATATCAATAGTATATACACCGCCCTTTAGTTCATCAATTAATAATAGGAAATTTTCAGTTTCATTTCCATCTAGCCAGCCAACTATATTAGTTTCTTTAAAAACTGCAGTACCATGAATTTTACTTATAGTTTTATCTAGGTATTTTTCTTTTTTTATTGTAGGTAAAGTGGGGGATATATAATCATCTTCTAAAGCATTTATAAATTTCCATATTTCAGTTGCATGATATGTTGATATATTCTTTTCGTTTTCTAACATATCACCTAAGTAAAAAGAAGTAATATCTGTAATTTTAACATCTGTATCCCAAACATCTTTTGCAAGAGGATCTCTTGATACAAGAATATAAGCGTCATCACGAACTTCAGGATCTCTTCTAATAAAATCTAAAGCACTCATAAACATACTAGTATTTTCTATAATACTATTGCTAAAAATAAAAACCTTGCAATGACTCCAAAAAGCTTTTTTTCCACTTGTTTGAACAGTGTTTCTAATAGCATCAAAAAAACTAGGACCTCTATTTTCAATTACTTTAGATTTGATAGCCATTTCTTTTTCTTTAAGTTCGGATTTTACAATTTCTAAATTGATGACAATTTCATCTTTTTGTGAATCATAATCCATTGAGACTCCTGCAACGATATATTCATCTTCAATCTCTTTGTAGTTCCAACAACTTGTGCAAGTCAAACATGTAGTAATTATGGTTGTAAGTATTATTAATTTTTTTTTCATTATTATATTTACCTCTTAGTAAAATTGTTTTTTTTCTCTTTTCTAACTAAATTATTTTCACCAATAATTTTAGGTCTTAAATACATTAACCACCAAGGGGCTCTAATTTGAGTATCTTTAATGTCTTGAAAGTTAAAGGAAGTAATATTTTGCATATAGGGAACTCCAAAGGATTTCATAGACATTAAATGTATGAATAAACCAATTATACCAAATATGTATCCAAATAACCCCAAGAAAGCTGAAAGAAGTACGAATACTAACCTTACAACAATAAGAGCACCTATCATCTGTGGAGAAAGAAAGTTACAAATACCTGTTAAAGCAGTTATGATGACAATAGGAGAACTTACAAATCTGGCTGCAACGGTAGCTTCTCCAAGAATTAGTGCACCAACAAAGCTAATAGCTGAACCAATTGGTGCTGGCAATCTAATACCACTTTCTCTAAGTATTTCGAATTCGAGTAGCATAAGCAATATTTCAGCTATAGTTGGTAAAGGAACCCCTTCTCTAGCGGATGAGATACTAAGTAAAAGTGGTGTAGGTATCATTTCCTTGTGAAATGTTGTAAGAGCAACATATATAGCTGGTAAGCTTGTAGAAATAAAAAAAGCTAGATATCTTAACATCCTATTTATAGACGAGAAAATATACCCATTATAATAATCCTCATTAGCTTGAAAATATTCAATAAACAAAAATGGAACTGTAAGTGCGTGAGGAGTACCATCTATAATGATTGCAACTCTACCTTCTAATAAGTTAGCAGCAACTTTATCAGGTCTCTCAGTATTGCCTACTGTAGAAAATGGTGAAAATGGAGAGTCCTTAATTAATTCTTCAACATATCCTGATTCTAGTATTGCATCTATTTTTATTTCATCTAATCTTTTATAAACTTCGTTGAGTATATTTTTATTAACTATCCCATCTATATAGCAAACGCATATTTTTGTCTTAGTTCTTTCTCCTAGTGTTTTAAATTTAAATTTTAAATCAGAATTGGTTATTTTTTTTCTTATTAATGATAAATTTGTCATAAGTGTTTCATTAAATCCTTCTTTAGGGCCTCTAACAACAGTTTCGGAAGTAGGTTCAGATATAGATCTTTGACTCCAGCCTTTTGTTTCTAATATTAATGCTTCACTATATCCATCAACAAGCAATAATGTATCTCCGTATAAGATACTACTAACCATATCTTCTACAGAATCTATTTTTTTAATATCACTTCCTATGAGTACGTGTTTATAAATATACTCAAAATCATTCTGCTTTAAATGAGCTTCTACTACTGGTTTTATAATATTTCTATCAATATAATTACCATTAGACATTCCTTCGCAAAATATAGCTGTTAACCGTATATTTGGATTTTGTGAATTTCCAAAGGTTCTATACTTAATCATGTCATCATTTATAAAAATGCTTTTAAAAAGTTTTATATTATTATTCAAAGAACTTGTTGTCTTCCATTCTAAATATTCATTTTTACTATTATTTTTAATACTTTGCTTTTTAAATAATTTGTCTTTAATAATTTTAAACATAATCTACGCTCCTTGTTAGATTTGGAGAATAAAATTATTATTTGTATTTGTTATAATATTATTCCATAAAAGTAATACAAATATAATTATTCAAAATAAAAGACAAAATCGCATTATATAAAAATTGACCTAATACTTACTAATGACAAATTTAATTTATTATCTTGTTTTAGTTCATGTAATATTTTGTAGCTTAATAAATAAATATAGCTAAAAGAAAGTTGAATTTAAACTGAACATAATGTATAATAAAAAATGATAAAAATTATCATTCGCATAATTTTTGTAATATCTGTATATATAAGCTGTGGATCTATATAATTAGTTAAAAAATAAAAATTAATTAAAAAATATTAAAAACATTGTATAAATTTTCTTTTTTAAGAAAGGTGATAATATGAGTAAAAACAAGTTAACGACCTTAAAAAAAGTCGGTTCAATACTTTTTGGAATAGATACAAGTGGTTCTGATGTATTACAAGATACAGAAGGATTAGAAAAAATAGTTTTGGTAGGCAATCCTAATGTTGGTAAAAGTGTTATATTTAATAAATTGACAGGTGCGTACGTAACTGTTTCTAATTATCCAGGGACTACTGTTGAAGTTTCTAGAGGTAAAGGTAAAATAGGGAATAAGCAATATGAAATTATAGATACTCCGGGAATGTATTCATTATTATGCATTACTGAAGAAGAAAAAGTTACAAGGGATTTACTTTTAAGAGAAAGTCCAAAAGCAGTTATTCATGTAATAGATGCTAAAAATATTCAGAGAATGCTGCCTTTAACAATACAGTTGTTAGAAGCTGATTTGCCAGTAATATTGGTTTTAAATATTATGGACGAGGCTGAAAAACTAGGTCTTAAAATAGACATTGATAAATTAGAACAAGAGTTAAACATGCCTGTCATATCAACTATAGCAGCCTTAAACAAAGGAGTAGATTTACTAAAAGAAAGGGTTGATAAGTTTGTCAGCGTTGCATAATGTTACTTATGACGAAATCATTGAAGATTCTATAAACGAAATTGTTAAGATATTAAAATATGAATATGTGTTATCTAAAAGATCAATAGCATTATTATTACTTCAAGAGGATAATGATGTGATTGAGATGGTTAAAGCACAGGAAAAAAATAACTATATAAAAATAATTGATATAATTAATAAAGCTAAAAAAAACTACGATAAACCTTTAAACTATGTTATAGGAACTATGAGACAGAATTATGTTGAAATAATTAGTAATAAAGTAGTAACTAAAAATAATAATAACGAATTTGGTTCTAGTTGGCTTGATACAGCTACAATGAATCCTATAAGTGGGTCTATTATTTTAATATTGGTCTTATATTTTGGCCTTTATAAGTTTGTTGGTCAATTTGGAGCTGGTACAGTTGTTGACTATATTGAAACGAATTTATTCGGTGCATATATCAATCCGTGGGTTAATTCCCTAGTAAATAATCATATACCATGGACATGGTTACAAAATTTAATAGCAAATGATTATGGTATACTTACATTAGCATTTAGATATGCGATTGCTATAGTACTTCCTATAGTAGGTGCGTTCTTCTTAATTTTTTCAATTATAGAAGATAGTGGTTATTTACCTCGTTTAGCAATGTTAGTTGACAGGTTATTTAAGGTTATTGGTCTTAATGGTAGAGCAGTAATACCAATGGTATTAGGCTTTGGTTGTGATACTATGGCAACTATGGTTAGTAGAACACTTGAAACTAAAAGAGAAAGAGTATTGATAACACTTTTATTAGCATTGACAATACCATGTTCGGCTCAACTAGGAGTTATTATGGCACTTCTTTCACAGGAGCCAAAGGCATTATTAGTTTGGATTGCATTTATGGTTTTTGTATTCTTATTTATTGGCTATTTATCTTCTAAGGTTTTACCAGGAGAAGGAGCTAAATTTTACATGGAAGTACCTCCTTTAAGGATGCCGAAGATAACAAATGTTTTGTCAAAAACTTACACAAGAATGCATTGGTATTTTATTGAGATTATACCGTTATTCATATTTGCTAGTGTATTGATATGGTTAGGATATTTAACTGGATTTTTTGATTTAGTGTTAACAGCACTTAATCCAATAGTTAATGCAATTGGATTACCAGATGAACTTTCAAAGGTGTTTTTATTTGGATTCTTTAGAAGAGATTATGGAGCAGCTGGTTTATTCGATATGAGGAAATCAGGATTATTAAATTATAGACAATTAGTGGTTGCAGCATCAACTCTTACACTTTTTGTTCCTTGCATTGCACAATTTGCAATGATGATAAAAGAAAGAGGTGCAAAGACAGCTTTTGCTATGGGAGCCTTTATATTTGTATTTTCATTTATAGCGGGATATATACTTAATTTACTATTAACTACATTAGGAGTATTAGCATGATAAAATGTAGTTTTTGTGGTTACGAGTTTGATGAGCAGCAATTAAAAGAGGGATGTGTAAATTGTCCAATGTCTAAAGCTTGTAATAAATTCAAATGTCCAAACTGCGGATTTCACGTTATGAAAGAACCAAAATTAATAATACAATTAAAGAAATGGGTGAAGAAAATTGAATTCAGAAATAAAAACAAATAACATTATAGCTGTAAGTAAGCTTAATAAAGGCGATGAAGCAGTAGTTGTTGAAATAAAATCAGAAGATGATTCTGTTCTAAGAAAACTTATGGCAATGGGAGTTTTGCCAGGAATAAAACTCAAAATGCTACAAAGATTTCCTTCGTTTTTTTTTCAAGTGGGATATACAAAAGTTGCAGTAGATAAAGAAATTGCTTCAATGATTTATGTTAGTTTTTAAAGTACTTTAAGATATGTAGTATAGTGCTTTTAGTATAAGTTAAATATTTTTAAAAAAGAATTTAGTAAAAATACAATGAATAATCGTTGTTTTTTCTAAATTTTTTTTTGATTAAAATATTTTAGTGATATACATAAAGTAAAAAAAGAATATGTTAAAATAAGATTAAGATATATAGATAGAGAATTAAGGATTTTATTAAATTTTGCCGATAAATTATATAGATAAAAAATTAAGAAGTAGATTAAACCTTGATTATTCATCTAATGCTGAATAATCAGGGTTTAATAAATATAGTAAATTTAGTATAATACATATAGGAGGAACTTATGTTTAAATTTGGTTCAAAAGATATTAATTTAGACTATAGTATAATGTCTAAAAACAATATACCATTATTAATAGAAGATAAAACTTGGATTAAGCTATTTGGAGACAATCAAGATAAAGATATAGTTAAATTTAAAACAGAGTTAGAGGATTATGCTATAGATTTAAAGAAAGCATATAAAGAAAAACAATTAGCTGTAAATGGAAAAAGAGATTTGATGGCTCAAATTATTAATCTTTCTCATAGAGTTAATAATGGCGATGAGATAAATTCATTACCACAATTACAAGAAAAACAAGAAGAATTACTAAAATTGAATGAAGTACTTGAGGAAGCACAATTCAAGGTAGAAATTATACCTTCGCAAATGAGAAAAGCTAATTACAATTTGTTAAAAACAACAGTCAAATTAGCATACCAAAATCTAAAAGAAGATGAAAGACATTTTGAATCTTTAGTTGAAGATATTGAGCATTATAGAGAAAAGTTAAGGATTATGATTGAACAAAAAAACGATTACGAAGAAAAGATTAATGAAACATATAAGTTTATGCATAGTATGTTAGGCGGAAAAGAAATTGATAAGTTAGATAAAAATATGCTTGAGTAGTTATTATAGGTCTATTTTACAAATTGTTAATGGATATCAAAAAACGATTGGACAAACTATAAGTTGAAGGCAACAAATTTAATATAGATAAAGAAATTATATCTAATTTAAGGAAGGAAGATTGAATGAAGACAAATATAGTCATGTTTATTATTTTGTTAGCTAGTAGCTTGGAAATATTTTTAAGAGTTTTTAGTAAGGTTATAACAAAAATATTTACCTTATTAAAAAAAGATAGTAAAATACCAGTCAAAATTGATATAGTATTTAAACTTATATGGGTAGCATTATTATTAGTTTCAGCTGTTTATTTTATGTTTAAAGGAGTAGATGCACTGGCTAAATTATTTGGAATACCACTAGACAAAAGTATTATTGATATTTTCAAATGATAAAACATAGTATTTTATAGTTGCTTTGTTTCTGATTATTCATTACCTCCTCTGAGCATGCTGTATAATTTTTTATAATAATTTGGGTTTGTGTATATTAAATAAAGCAATGGCTATATATATAATATAAGCAGAGAATTAAACCTTGATTATTTATGCTGTATAGTTTTGAATTATGAGCAGAGAACCTAAATTTTAATTTAGTGTGAATCGCTTATTAATACGTAGTCTGAGGCACATCTAAGCTAACATTCTCGACATACCGAGTTGGTATGTCGAGAATTTGGTTTAATTTTCCATGAATAATCTAGGTTAAATATAACTTTTGCACAATAAGTAATGAATTCTTACGAGTAAAATAATATAAAGCAAAGCAATGTCTAAATTTATGAAAAAATATACTTCTTAGTAAGTTGTTTTTCTTATAGTTTATTCAAGTTAGAAAATTTTCATATAGCTAGGAAGGAAGTAATAATTATATGATCATAGGAAATGGGATAGATATAATAGAAATAAAAAGGATAAAAGATATACTAAATAAAAATAAAAGATTTTTAAAAAAAATATTTAATGAAGAAGAAATAGAAATATTTAAGGCTAATGGATACAGCACTCAAACAATATCGGGATACTTTGCTGCCAAAGAAGCTGTTAGTAAGGTTTTAGGTTGTGGTATAGGTAAAATAAGATGGCATGATATCAATATATCTAATGATAAACTTGGAAAGCCTATAGTTAGTTTAAATGGTAAAGCTTTACTATACGCAAATGAAATAAACATAAAGAAAATTCATTTGTCTATAACACATAATAAAAATTATGCTGTAGCGAGTGCAGTTGGAGAAGATAAAGACATATTTGAATTAAAAAGCTCAAATTTAGAAGAGACAGGTAATTTAATAACTTGTGAATTTGTGAAAAATAAACTTAAGCAAAGAAAGAGTGAAACCCACAAGGGAGATTACGGTAAAATAGGAATAATAGCTGGAAGTATGGGTTTCTCAGGTGCAGCCTATTTATCAAGTACAGCAGTGCTTAAAAGTGGCGCAGGTTTAGTATATTCGTTAATACCTAAGACTATAAATAATATTATGGAAGTTAAAACAACAGAAGTAATAACTATACCAATAGATGATAATGATAAGGGATTTTTCACCAGTGCTAGTATAGAAAGTATTTTAAATTGTATCAAAGATATGGATGCAATAGCAATTGGACCTGGTATAGGAGTTGATGAGGATAAAAAAGATTTAATTAAAACTATATTAAAAAATTATAATAAACCTATAGTATTAGATGCAGATGCTTTAAATTGTATTGATGATCTAGAAATATTAAAGAAGAGAAATTACAGTACAATAATTACTCCTCATCCTGGCGAAATGGCTAGATTGATGAAAGTTACCACTGAAGAAATACAAAACAATAGATCGAAATATGCAAAACAACTATCACAAAAATGTAATATAATCACTATACTTAAAGGTTATAATACAATAGTAGATAATAAAGGAAATGAGCAGTATATAAATACTACGGGTAATCCCGGTATGGCGACTGCTGGTAGTGGAGATATTTTAACAGGTATAATTGCTGGGTTGTTAGGTCAAGGACAAAGTGATATAGATGCTTCTAGGATTGGTGTATTTATTCATGGATTAGCTGGAGATATAGCTGCAAATGAAAAGGGGCAGTATGGAATTACATCAATTGATATATTAGAAAATGTTCCTTATGCAATTAAATATATGATTTCAGATTGTTTATAGAAATTTATTAATGGAGATGATTATTTAAATATGAAACATTTCATTTTAGTATTTATAGCAGTAATTATTTTATTTATTTCAGCTTGTAATAATAATGAAATAAATAAAACAAAAGAAGAAATTTTTAATGAACTGCAAAAAACTATAGATGAAATGGAAACGTATAAATGTAAAGTTAAAATGAAAGTGTACGGGAATAAAAGTGAGAAATTATATTTATTAGAACATATTTTTAAAAAACCAAACTTATTTTATATAAAAATGCTTAAGCCTGAAGAAAGTAACGGATGTTTAACTATATATAATGGTGAAAATATGTGGCTTTATCACCCGCAAATAGAAGAATCTTATATGCTAAAGAAAAGTTTTAATGATACATATACAGATAAGTGTTTATTTATTGGATACTTTTTAAGGAATTTTTTAAATTCAAATGATAAATTAATAGAAGAAGAAGTTATTAATAATAAAAAATATTTAGTATTAACAAAAAAAGATAACAGTAAAAGTGAATATAGAAAAAAAGAAAAACTATGGATGAAAGTCCAAGATTTTAAACCATATAAACTAATAATTTTTAATGAAAACAATGAACTATCATTAGAAGTTGAATATTTTGATTTTGAATATAATGTAAAAATTGAAAAAGAAATATTTCAAATGCAAAATAATAAATAACTATAATACATGAGGGGGATAAAATGTGGATATTTTAAGAACAACTAGACCTACATGGGCAGAAATCAACTTAGATAATCTTGCTCATAATATTAAAGAAGTTAGAAGAATAACGAAAAAAGATACACTTATAACAGCAGTTGTAAAAGCGGATGCATATGGTCATGGAGCAGATGTCGTAACAAAAGTTTTCTTGGATAATGGCGGAGATAGATTAGCTGTAGCCACATTGTCTGAAGCAGTTCATTTACGTAAATTATACAATGAGCCCATACTTATATTAGGCTATACACCAGACTATCAATCAGATATTGTTGTTGATAATGATATTACACAAACTATATACACATATAGTCAGGCTAAAGCTTTATCATTAGCTTCAAAAACAGCTAATAAAGTAGCTAAAATTCATATTAAGTTAGATACTGGTATGGGTAGACTTGGGTTTCAGCCTAATAACGAAGCATTAGAAACAATTAAAAAAATAGCAAGGCTTCCTAACATAAATATAGAAGGTATGTTTACTCATTTTGCACTAGCTGATTCTAGAGATAAAGAAACAACTCAACTTCAATTTAGTAAGTATAAGGAATTTGCAAGCTTACTAGAAAAAAATGGGATAAACATACCTGTAAAGCATGTATCAAACAGTGCTGCAACTATTGATTTACCTGAATATAACTTAGATATGGTTAGGGCAGGTATTATGCTGTATGGATTACAACCATCTAATGAAGTTTGTGTAGAAAAAATAGACTTAAAACCTGCTATGTCCTTGAAAACTAAAATAGCACACATCAAAGAAGTAGATGCTGATCAAGGTATAAGCTATGGACATATCTATAAAACAACTAAAAAGCAAAAAATAGGCACATTATCTATAGGTTATGCAGATGGTTATACTAGGCTTTTATCATCAAAAGCATATGTTAGCATTAATAATCAAAAAGCTCCGATAATAGGACGCATATGCATGGATCAATGTATGGTTGATATCACAGATATTGAAGATGTTAACATAGGTGATGAGGTTGTACTATTTAGTGATAATGGTATAAGTCCTTCTATTGATGACATAGCAGATATGTTAGGAACAATTAATTATGAAGTAGTATGTATGATAGGAAAAAGAGTTCCAAGAGTATATAAAAAAGAAAATAAAATAGTACAAATAACGAATTATATATAAAACTAATTAAACACTAAAAGAAGGGGCTATATAAGTATTTGTTACATAATAATCAGTAAAATGTCTTAATATGGCGAAAATAAGGAACAATATGGAAAATATGTTTAATTAGCTTAAAAGTAATACAAATTTAACATAAATATTGTGTTGTTAGCGTAAAGTTATTGTAG